>JAGCSD010000159.1 GCA_017964345.1 Clostridia bacterium | reverse complement strand
TACCCTGCCCGAGAAAGCGGAAAAATGGATTCAGGAAAACGAATCCCGCGTAGCGCGGTTTGCGCACCACCACTTTGACCGTTCCAGCGTGTTTTTCTTAGGGCGCGGGCTGGACTGCAAGCTGGCGATGGAAGCCTCGCTCAAGCTCAAGGAGGTTTCTTATATTCATTCCGAAGCCTACGCCGCGGGTGAGCTCAAGCACGGCACGATCGCGCTGATCGAACCGGGCACGCTGGTGGTGGCGCTTTCTACGCAGGATGACCTGCGCGAAAAGATGATCGGTAACGTGACGGAAGTCAAAGTGCGCGGCGCCAAGATCCTCCTTCTGACCGCCGGTGAAGCCGATTCGCTGGATCAGGAGGCCGACGAGGTTCTGCGCATTCCCGACACCCTGCCTCTCTTACGCCCGATCGTTTCTATCCTGCCGCTGCAGCTGTTTGCCTACTATATGGCGCTCGAACGCGGCTGTGACATTGACAAACCCCGCAATCTCGCCAAAAGCGTGACGGTGGAATAACACAAGGAACGTGTTGAAAACAACATCTTCCGGTTGTTATTTTTTATCTCGTAACAAAAAAACCCGGCAAAAGCGCAACAGACGCATCAGCCGGGTTTTTCCGTTGTTTCTTACGCCTTGGGAACGAGCTTGTCCTGTCCGCCCATATACGGACGCAAGGCGACGGGGATGTTCACACTGCCGTCCTCGTTTAAGTTGTTTTCCGAAAACGCGATCAGCATCCGCGGCGGCGCGACCACGGTATTGTTGAGCGTATGCGCAAAATACTTGCCGCTTTCACCGCTGACGCGGATTCGCAAACGGCGTGCCTGCGCATCGCCCAAATTAGAGCAGGAACCGACCTCGAAATATTTTTTCTGCCGCGGCGACCACGCTTCCACGTCCACGGATTTCACCTTCAGATCCGCCAGATCGCCCGAACAGCACTCCAGCGTGCGCACGGGAATATCCATACTGCGGAACAGATCCACGGTGTTCCGCCACAGTTTATCGAACCACAGTTTGCTCTCTTCCGGTTTGCACACGACGATCATTTCCTGCTTTTCGAACTGATGAATGCGGTATACCCCGCGCTCCTCGATGCCGTGCGCGCCTTTTTCCTTGCGGAAGCAGGGGGAATAGCTCGTCAGCGTATAGGGCAGTTTCTCTTCCGGCAAGATCTGATCGATGAACTTGCCGATCATGGAATGTTCGCTTGTGCCGATCAAATACAGATCTTCGCCCTCGATCTTATACATCATGGCGTCCATTTCGGCAAAGCTCATCACGCCGGTCACCACATCGGAACGGATCATAAACGGCGGAATGCAGTAGGTAAATCCCCGCCCGATCATAAAATCGCGCGCATAGGATATCACCGCCGAATGCAGACGCGCGATATCGCCCATCAGATAATAGAATCCGTTGCCGGCGACGCGGCGTGCGCTGTCCAAATCCAGTCCGTTGAAGCTCTCCATGATCTCGGCATGATACGGGATCTCAAACGCCGGCACGCGCGGCTCGCCAAAGCATTCGACCTCCACGTTTTCCGAATCGTCCTTGCCGATCGGCACCGACGGATCGATGATATTGGGGATCGCCATCATTCTTTTTTTGATTTCTTCCGCCAACTCCGTCTGCTTTTTCTCCGCCGCCGCCAGTTCTTCTCCTTGCTCGGTGACCAGGCGTTTCTTCGTCATCGCCTCGTCTTTTTTGCCCTGCGCCATCAGCGCGCCGATCTCTTTGGACACCTTATTGCGGTTGGCGCGCAGTTCATCCGCGCGCTGAATAGTCGCGCGATGCTCACGGTCAAGCGCGATCACCTCGTCCACCAGCGGCACTTTCTGTTCCTGAAACTTGTTCAAGATGTTTTGCTTGACGATCTCCGGGTTTTCGCGCAAAAATTTCAAGTCGATCATACCATACCTCCAAAAAAGCCTGTTTTCCCCTTTGTATGGGACGAAACAGGCTTCCGTGTTGCCACCCAAATTGCCTGCCGCAAGGCAGACCGCTCATTTACGCGTGATAACGGACGCGCCGCCGGCTCGTCGCCGGAAGCTCACAGAGCGGAAACAACGGTTGCTTTGCGCCGGCTCGCACCTCACGCCGACTCTCTGAAACGCCGCAAACGCCTTTTCTCTGTTCCAAACGCTTAGGGTAAGGAACGCCGTTCGCTTTCCTTACTTTCTATATTGTACCCCAATCGGGCAAAACGCGCAACTTATTTTTTTATGGCGGTTTCTCTTGAAAAAATCGGGGTTTTGTGCTACAATATGCGCGTTGGAGGATACGTTATGGCAAAAGAGTTGACCGATCTGCAAAAAATCGAACGCAGCATTACAAAGAAATACCGGAAGGAGCTGTGGAATCCGTTTGTGACGGCGATCAAGCGGTATGAGCTGATCCAACCGAATGACCGCATTGCCGTTTGCATTTCCGGAGGAAAAGATTCCATGCTGATGGCGAAACTCTTTCAAATGCTCGCGCGTATCAGCGACGTGCCGTTTGAAACGGTATTTCTGGTGATGGATCCCGGATACAATACAAGCAACCGTCAAAAAATCGAAGAGAACGCTGCTCGGCTCGGCATTCCGATCACCGTGTTTTCATCCGATATTTTTGCCGTCGCCGACTATTTGAATGAAAAATCGCCCTGCTACCTCTGCGCGCGGATGCGCCGCGGGCATCTGTATGCCAAAGCGCGGGAGATGCACTGCAATAAGATCGCGCTGGGGCATCACTTCAACGACGTTATCGAAACCACGTTGCTCGGGATGTTTTACGCCTCTCAACTGCAAGGCATGATACCCAAACTGCACAGTAAAAACTTTGAAGGGATGGAATTGATCCGTCCTCTATACTGTGTGCATGAGGACAGCATCATCGCCTGGGCGCGGTATAACAATCTGGATTTCATCCGCTGTGCGTGCCGCTTTGTAGAAGAAAGCCGCACCGCTTCGGACGGTGTGGGCGCGTCCAAGCGGCAGGAGATCAAAGTTCTGCTCGCAGAGTTGAAAAAGAACAATCCGTTGATTGAACAAAGCATTTTCAACAGTTTGCACGCCGTGTCGATCCATACCTTCCCGGGTTTGAAAACGCGGCAGGGCGACCGCTCTTTTTTAGCGTTCTACGACGGTGAAAATTCCTCGGATATATTGGCGGAAACAGAACGGGAAAACTAAATCGTATTCCCTGCCGTTGAGCAAAACCGGGACTGTTTTTACTGCGATAAAAAAATCCGCTGTTTGCACAGCGGATTTTTCGGTTTTCGGGGTTCTTATTTAATGATCGAGCTGACGATACCCGCACCGACCGTTCTGCCGCCTTCGCGGATAGCGAAGTGCAGTCCTTCTTCGATTGCGATCTCCGTGATCAGGTCGATCTCCATCGTCACGTTGTCGCCCGGCATCACCATTTCCACGCCGTCCGGCAGTTTCACGACGCCCGTCACGTCCGTCGTTCTGAAATAGAACTGCGGACGATAGCCGTTCAAAAACGGCGTATGACGACCGCCCTCTTCCTTCTTCAGCACGTACACTTCGCCTTTGAAGTTCGTGTGCGGATTGATGGATCCGGGCTTGCACAACACTTGACCGCGCTCGATCTCATCTCTCTGAATACCGCGCAGCAGAGCGCCGATGTTGTCGCCCGCCACCGCTTCATCCAGCAGCTTGCGGAACATTTCCACACCCGTTACCACCGTGGACTTTCTCTCGTCCGTCAGACCGATGATCTCCACCGTGTCCTGTACCTTCAGCGTTCCGCGCTCCACTCTGCCCGTCGCGACCGTGCCGCGTCCGGTGATCGTGAACACGTCTTCCACCGGCATCAGGAACGGCTTGTCCGTCGCGCGCTCCGGCGTCGGGATATATTCGTCTACCGCGTCCATCAACGCGAAGATCGGTTTGCACCACTCGTTCGTGGTCACGTCTTCGCCGTTCTGCGCCGCTTCCAGCGCCTTAAACGCCGAGCCCTGGATGATCGGTATATCGTCGCCCGGGAATTCATACTCGGACAGCATTTCCCGAATATCCATTTCCACCAGCTCCAACAGCTCCGGATCGTCTACCAGGTCCGTCTTGTTCATGAACACCACGATGTAGGGCACGCCTACCTGTCGCGCAAGCAGGATATGCTCTCTCGTCTGCGGCATCGGTCCGTCCGACGCTGCCACCACCAGGATCGCTCCGTCCATCTGCGCCGCACCCGTGATCATGTTCTTCACGTAGTCCGCGTGTCCGGGGCAGTCCACATGCGCGTAGTGACGCGTTTCCGTTTCATACTCCACGTGCGCCGTGTTGATCGTGATTCCTCTTTCTTTCTCTTCCGGCGCCTTGTCGATTGCGTCATACGCCATTGCCTGCGCATGACCTACT
>JAGCSD010000158.1 GCA_017964345.1 Clostridia bacterium | reverse complement strand
ATATATAATAAAGCTGGTAAAATAATGAAATTTTTTATCAAACTAAAAACAGGAGGTTTATTTGTGGCAAAAAATAAAAATCAGACAAAATTGCGCATTATTCCGCTCGGCGGCGTTGACGAAATCGGCAAAAACATGACGGCGCTGGAGTACGGTAACGATATTCTTGTCATTGACTGCGGTTCCATGTTTCCGAAAGAAGACCTGTACGGCATCGATCTTGTGATCCCGGATGTTTCGTATTTAGAAAAAAACGCGGACAAGATCCGCGCCTTTGTCATTACGCACGGGCACGAAGATCATATCGGCGCCATTCCGTATGTCTTCCAAAAAATCAATCCGCCGATCTATTGCACGCGTCTGACGCAGGCGTTGATCGAGAGCAAGCTGAAAGAATACAATCTTCCGAAAAAGATCCATGTGCAATGCATCAAGCCGCGCGACACGGTCAAATTAGGGTGTTTTGAAGTCGAGTTTATCAAAACGAACCATTCTATTTCCGGCGCGGTCGCGCTGGCGGTACGCACGCCGGTCGGTACGGTCATCCACACGGGCGACTTCAAGGTGGACTACACGCCGGTGGACGGGGAAGTCATCGACTTGGCGACATTTGCCCGCTATGGGGAAGAGGGCGTTCTCCTGCTTATGAGCGACAGCACCAACGCCGAGCGCGAAGGGTTTACGATGAGTGAAAGCAAGGTCGGAGAGTGTTTTGAAAAATACTTTGACGAGGGCGAGGATCGCCGCATTATCATTGCGACTTTTGCCAGCAACATTCATCGTATTCAGCAGATCATCGATTCGGCGCAAAAGCACGGCAGAAAAGTCTGCTTTATGGGCAGAAGTATGGAAAACGTGACGGGTATTGCCGCGGAACTCGGGGAACTGAACGTCGATCCGAAGCAAATCATTACACAGGATAAAGCCGAAAGTATGCCTAAGGAGCAGGTTGTAATCATCACCACCGGTTCACAGGGCGAACCCATGAGCGGGCTGTATCGGCTTGCCGCAGGCGATAATTCCCGCGTCAAGCTGACAAAGGGCGACATGGTAATCGTCTCTGCCTCCGCGATTCCGGGGAACGAACGGATGGTATACCGGGTGATCAATAATCTGTATCGCCTCGGCGTAATCGTGATCTATGAGGCGCTGGATGCCGTTCACGTGTCCGGGCACGCGTGCAAGGAAGAACTCAAATTGATCCTCAGTCTGACCAATCCCCGTTATTTCATGCCGGTACACGGCGAATACCGTCACTTGATGCAGCACGCGCTTTTAGCGGAAAAAATGGGGCATGACAGCCGGGATATTTTCATGCCGGAAATCGGCAAAGTGTTGGAACTCAACAGAAAAGAAGCCAAGTTCAACGGTTCCGTTCCCGCGGGAAGCGTTTTGGTTGACGGACTCGGTATCGGCGACGTCGGCAATGTCGTGTTGCGCGACCGCCGTGTGCTTTCGCAGGACGGTCTTGTGGTCGTATGCGTTACGCTCTCGGGCATCGACGCGTCGCTTCTGACCGAGCCGGACATCATTTCGCGCGGGTTCATTTATATGAAGGACAACGAAGACCTGATCCAACATTCCAAGCAGATCGTACAAGAGCTGATCGAAGATCTGCGGGCGGATAAACTGCGTGATTGGCCGTACATCAAAAACGAGATCCGCCACCAACTCAAGGATTATCTCTACGCCAAGACGAAGCGTACGCCGATGATCCTGCCGATGATTATTGAGATATGAAACAGTTCTGGGAAGCCTTTTGCGGTCGCGTCCGGCTTATCGTGCGCACGATCCTTTTGTGGATCGGTAAGCGCATCGGTACCGGGCGCAATACAAAAGAAACATGGCGACGTATCCGTCCGATCACGATCGGCTTTATAAGCCTGCTTTTGACCGTGGTCGTGTTTGCGTCCGCCGTTTCCTATACGCTCAACCACTTTTTCGGTCCGATGAATAAGCGCGATAAAACGCCTGTTCTGTTTACGATTTCCACCGGCGCTTCCATGTCGGACGTGGCGCAGAAGCTGAAAAACCAGGGGCTGATCCATACGACATTCGGTATCAAACTGCTGGCGGACTTTTCAAGCGTGACTTCACGCATTCAAAGCGGAGAATACGTGTTGGATCGCAGCATGAGCGCGCAGGATATCTTAGACGTCATCACACGTCCCACGGCGTCCTCACGCGTGGTGACCGCCACGCTGATCGAGGGCATGACGCTGGAGGAATATGCCCAAACCCTGCAAACCGGCGGCGTGATCGACTCGGCGGACAGCTTTTTGTATGAATGCCGGAACATACAGGCGTATACGGATTTCTATTTTATTCCGCCGCTTAGCGAGATCAACAATCTCCGCTACGCCATGGAAGGCTATCTGTTCCCGGATACTTATGAATTCTATGTTGGCTCGTCCAATCAAACGGTCATCAAAAAACTGTTGAAGCAGCTTGATACCGTGTACATCGCGCAATACACCGAGCAAGCCGAAAAACTCGGTATGACCATGCATCAGGTGCTGACGCTCGCGTCCATTATTGAAAAAGAGGGGCGCGGCGAGGATATGGCGAAAATCTCCGCGGTGTTCCATAACCGGCTGGCACGCGGTATGCGACTGGAAACGGACGTCACGGTGCAGTACGCGCTGGGCGTCAAGCGGCTGGTGCTGACGGCGGAAGAGTTGAAAGCGGATTCGCCCTATAATACGTATGTCAACGAAGGTCTTCCCGTGGGACCGATCTGCAATCCCGGCAAATCGGCGATCCGCGCGGCGCTTTATCCGGATGAAGAGATACAAAAAGGCGGTTATCTTTATTTT
>JAGCSD010000157.1 GCA_017964345.1 Clostridia bacterium | reverse complement strand
GGAAACCTGCCCATGTACGGCGCGATCGAAAACACCGTCATGGTCGCAAACGACTGGAACAACGGCAGTAAGCGCTATGAGGATTACCTTGAACTGCTGGAAGAAAATCTTGCCTTGATCAACGATTTCTACACCGCCTGCAGCCGCCGCGCCGTGGAAAAAGCGGAATCGAAGGATAAGCAGAACGCCTGGGTGATCAAATTCGATAAGCGTAAGAATTACCGGACCTATAACGGCACGTTCTGGGGGATGTCAGGCAATATGATGAGCTGTACGCTCAGCGGCGAGCTTAAGGGCGGCAAAGATAAGGAAGGCGCGTATTCCGGCACACTGTGGCTCGATTTTGAAGCGGTCGATCTTTCGCCGGTCGAAAACAATCTTGAAAACACGCCGGGGCTTGCCGCGTTCAAAAGCCTACTCTACAGCATGGGCGGTTATAAAAAGGTATCCGATACCGTTCTGTCCAAAACCGTTCTGCGGCGCGAAGCGCAGGGCGAGTTCACGGTATACGTGACGTCTTCGTCGGGAACGGTCAGACCCGAGATCGCGGGCAATCTCACGTCCGGCGGTGACGAGCTGACGTTCAGTTTCGCCAGAAAACTGGAGTGGCACGACGATACAATGGCGGCGTACGGAGTGAAGGGCGTCACCGAAGCGATCTTTACTTCCGACGATATCGCGTCCGTCACGATGAAATCTTCATCCCGCGTGACGCAGAACGGAGCGGTCAAAACACAGCAGGATTCGACCGAGGTATTTTCGCAGGATCCCGGGACGATCTTCGTGCCGCTTGACAGCGCACCGACACTCATAATCGATTTTTCCGATTAGAAAATGAAAGGAGTCTACCAAAATGAAAAAAACAAGGATTCTTATGCTCACATTCCTGCTTCTTGCGATGTTTGCGCTCTCATCGTGCGGCACCGCTTCTCCCGCGAATTCGCTTGACGACGTGCCTCTGACGAGAGATGAAAGCACCGGCGATACCGCTTCCGTCACCTCCGACACCGCCGTTCCCGATTTTTCTTCGATCATGGCGGGAAACAGCGAGACCGAAACGGTATGGGGCTTGCAGGATCCTGCCGCAAGACAGCGGATCATTGATGCGGCAAAAGCGGACGGATTTGACGTTTCGTTCGGAGCCGACGGGAGTATGACCGTGAAGGACAAAGACGGAACGATTTTTGTGCAAAAATCCGACGGCACATGGACGATGCAGGGAGAAGACGGGCAGAGTGCCCAGCTCGGCGGCGATTGGCCGGATAACGAATTCACAAGGCTTGTTCCGAAGCCCGATTTCAAGCTTGCCGGCGCGTCGACCTCCGACGATGGATTTTCCGCCGCTTTTCAGTCTGTCAACGCAGATCAGATCAAGGCGTATGCCGAAAAGGTCAAGGCAAATGGATTTACCGTTGACGCCGAAGAGGAAGATCAAAATGTTTACGGAGTCGTCGTTTACACGTATTCGGCTTATAACGCGGACGGGTATCACGTTGAGGTGACCTTTGCATCCGGTACGGGTGGAATAACGATCGGCAAATAAGAGAAAAGGGCTGCCACAAAATCGTATTCTGCGACAGCCCCATTTCATTGTTCTTGTTCTTTTACGGAATAACGCCCGCCTCGATCATCAGTTTGACGCCGAGCCGGAAACCGGAGGAGAACGCTTCAACTTCGGCGACGGAATGCATTTCGTTCATTGCCTCATCGTATTTTTCGAGCGTATCCGGCTGCTTGCACACACGCGCGTAGCGCGCGCCTCTTCGCCGCAAGGCGAAAACCCGAGGGCAAACACGGCGTTCAAAAAAAGACCGGCTGAGATAAGGAAAAACTTTTCGCAGTCGGATTTGTCGCGTATTGCGGCAAGCAGGACGATGCAAGCCGGACGTCAGCTCAAAAAAGTTTAGCGTTATAATTGCGCGCTTTTACGCGCAAGTTATGATTCGCGGCAGAACCGTGAAGTTATAAAACGGGTTCCTTACCGTGCCGCCGGCACTTACAGCGCCTACAGGGTTCTAAACGGCTAACGGGCGGTCTTCTGATTTTATTCTTCCGCTTCTTCCACGCTGCCGCCGCGGGCAAGAATCAGAGCGGCGAGCATTTCGTCCATATCGCCCTCCAAAAAAGCGTCTAATTTGTAGAGCGTCATGCCGATACGGTGATCGGTCACGCGCCCCTGCGGGAAATTATACGTGCGAATGCGTTCACTGCGGTCGCCGGAGCCGATCTGCGCGCGGCGCATCCCGCTGTATTCGGCGTCCGCCTGACGCTGGTAGAAGTCCAGAACACGCGATTTCAACACTTTCATCGCTTTTTCGCGGTTTTTGATCTGCGATCGCTCGTCCTGGCAGTCCACCTCGATGCCGGTAGGCAGATGCACCATGTGATCGGCGGATTCCGTTTTGTTGATATGCTGACCGCCCGCACCCGAGGAGCGGTGTGTTTCAATCAGGAGGTCTTCGGGACGGATCTCGATATCCACGTCCTCCGCTTCGGGAAGCACGGCGACCGTCGCCGCCGACGTATGGATTCGTCCGCCGGACTCGGTGACCGGCACGCGCTGGACGCGATGCGCGCCGCTTTCGTATTTCAAGTGACGGAACACTTCCTTACCCGTTACCAGGCAGGTGACTTCCTTGATGCCGCCGATCTCCGTGTCGTTGACGCTGGTGATCTCAAAGCTCCAGCCTTTGCGTTCGGCGTAACGCTGGTACATCCGCAGAAGGTCGGCAGCGAACAGCGCCGCTTCTTCCCCGCCCGTACCGGCACGGATCTCCAGCACCACGTTTTTGTCGTCCGATGGATCGCGCGGCGCGAGCAGTTCTGTTAACTGTCGCTCGCAGTCTGCTGCCGCCGGACGCGCCTCTTTCAGTTCTTCCTCCGCCAGTTTGCGCAGTTCCGCGTCGTCGCCGCTGAGCAATTCCTCCGCTTCGGCGATCTGCTGATTCAGGGCTTCGTACCGATGGTACACCTCCGCCATCTCCGATAGAACGGCGTGTTCCTTGGCAAACTCCTGCCATTTCGCGCGGTCGGCGATCACGTCCGGCTCGCTGAGTTTTTGATTCAATTCTTCTAAACGGATCAACGCCTCTTCCGGTTTTTCAATCATACTTCTTCCTCATTCACCGCTGTTACGATGCGGTCCAAATTTGCGTAATCCCGTCGGATCCGTATATGCAAGAACCCAGCGCGCGCCAGAAGCGCCCGCAAGGCGTCGCCCTGATCGAAGCCGATCTCAAAAACCAACGCGCCGCCCGGGTTCAGATGCGCGCGCGCCTCCGCGATGATATCCCGATAAAAATCCAGTCCGTCCGCGCCGCCGTCGAGCGCCGCGCGCGGTTCAAAGAAGAGCTCCTTCTCTAATTTGTCGATCTCCTTTGTCGGAATATACGGAGTATTGGAACAG
>JAGCSD010000156.1 GCA_017964345.1 Clostridia bacterium | reverse complement strand
CTTTATGAAAGGACGCCTGCGCGTCCTTTTTCTTTTTTCGGTACGTCCGCAGCGAAAGGGATCATTTGGAAGCGCAGGATCCCGCGAATTGCGCCTTTTTCGTATTGCAAAACAAACCGAACTATGGTAAAATACAGGCAGGATCAAAAAGAAAGGATGCTGTCAATATGAAAAAAGGCTGGATTTGCCTGCTTATTCTGTTGATGCTCGTCGTCAGCTGCGCGCCCGGCGCGCAGACGGGGGAAGCAACCGGCACACCCGCCTCAACGCCGACCGACACGGTCGCCGCTGACGTCCCGACCGACGAGGCGCCCCTGACGCCGACGGAGAACACAACCGAAGAGCCAACGGAAGACTTCACGGAAGAAGCGACCGGACAGACGACGCAAAGCGCCGCCCCAACGCCGAAGTCCACCGCTTCCTCGACGCCGAAGCCCACCGCCACAGTCCAACCGGGCGGTAATCTGCTGCCGGAGGCAAGCAGTAATTTCAACACGGTCAGTAAACTGCAAAATACCGCCTGGACGGAAAAATACGGTTCCTCTGTCAGCGTTTCGATCGACAGCGGCGGATACGATCATACAAAATGCCTGAAATTTACCAAGCCCGCCACCTCCGCGGCGTCGTATTATACCGCCGCCATCAATCTGATCCCGTTTATTCAAACCGCGGGTATCTATCAGATCACGTTCCGCTATAAAGTGGACGCACAGCAGTCCGGCAAGCCGTTTTCCGGCATCATTCGTACCGATACGGAATACTCCTTCTCTCCAAAACAGAAAAACGGTCAGTATTATAACCCGTTAAACGCCGCTTCCGACGTGGCGCCCGGTCAGTGGGGATTATATGAAACCTTTTTGCTCGTGGAAGAAGCGGATATCGCAAAGGCGACCGCCAAAAACGCCAAATGGAATCTGGGCGTTCATCAGATCCGCGAGGATGTTTCGGCGGTGTACATAGACGACGTGACGCTGGTGCTTCAGGACGCAACCGAGGAAGTGCTGTCGCCCAAGGTGCAGACGTGGGTTGCCGATGAAATCGTGCTGTTCTCTTCCAAAAGCTATGCCGATCCGCTGTTTGACGTCGAGGCGGACTTAGTGCTGACCAAGGGGAGCGAAACGTATACCGTGCCGTTCTTCTGGGACGGCGGCAAGACATGGCGCGCGCGCTTTGTTTGCACGTCGGCGGGAGGGTGGACGTATAAAACCGTTTGCTCCGACACCTCCGACAAAGGACTGCACAACCGCACCGGCACGATTCAATGCACCAACTATACCGGCAGTCTGGACATTTACAAGCACGGCTTTGTGAAAACCGTTTCAAATACGAAATATTTCGTCTATGCCGACGGCACCCCGTTCTTCTACCTGGGCGATACGCACTGGGCGTTCTCCGGCGAGCCGCTCGATATGGTCAGAGAGGCTGTGCAAACGCGCAAGAGTCAAGGTTTTACCGTGATTCAGAGCGAACCGATCGACGCCGCGTTTAACGTAACGGACGGCGTTACAAAGGCGGATCTGTCGGGCTTCCGCGAAAACGACAAGCGTTTTGCCGTTGTCGCCGAAAACGGATTGCTTCACGTCAACGCTTGCTTCTTCTATCCTGACAAAATGAGTGAACTGATCGATCACTACGGCGGCTTCAGCAAGGTTTCGCTTGGGACTACCCCGCACGTTCTCACTCCGGTCAAGCTGTACGATCTCTCGGATTCCGCCAAAACCGCGCTGAAAAAGCTGGCGCGGTTCTGGGTGGCGCATTATGCCGCCTACCCGGTCATGTGGTCGCTCGGTCAAGAGGTGGACGACGACTTTTTCTGGGAGCGCAGCAGTTTTAACACACACGAAAAATGGGGTAAGCTCAACAATCCGTATCGATTGCTGGCGAGTTATATCGGGCAGTGTGATCCGTATCATCATCCGTTGACGGCGCATCAGGAGTCCAATCTCAACGCCGCCGATTCCGCCTTCCGCGATATAGCTGCGCACACATGGTATGCCGTACAATGGAAGCCGACATCCTACAGCGTCGGTATCTCTTATACTTTACCGCAGGGTTATTACGCCTCAAACGGTCAGGGCAAACCTACCGTGTTGTACGAAGGGAAGTATTGTTATCAGGATACTAAGGATTTCGGCGCGCGCCTGCAGGGCTGGATGGCGTTTCTGAACGGAATGTACGGCTACGGCTGGGGCGGCAACGGCACTTGGCGTTACGGAAAGACTTACGGTACGGATGCCGATAGTTCCGACGGTGTGGATACGGTCACAAAAGCGCAGAAGCAAAGCGCCGCATGGAAGGATTCGCTGGCGTATCCGAGCGCGCGGCAGGCGGGTTATATGCGCACGTTCTTTGAGGAAAGCGTGGACGACTGGTACAACCTGATTCCGCGCTTCGGCAGCAGTACTTACATGACGGGCAATACGAAGCTCTTCATGCTGGCAAGCAACGCCGCCCATACGAAGATCGTCGTGTACTTCTATAATTTCTCCGATCCGAGTTTAGCGGAAAAACCCAACAGTACCGCCGCTGACGCAGTCAAGACCGGCACGCTCAAAAATCTGACGCCGGGTGCGCAGTACCACTATCAGTGGTTCAATCCCGTGACCGGTAAGACGACCGCCCAAAGCACCTTTACCGCTTCGACTTCCGGCACCTGGACGATCCCGACCAAAACCGGCGGCGATATGGTTCTATACGTATATAAGTAAGCCATCGGCAAACAACCGTCTTTTTTCGCAAACAAAAACACGCCCCGCTTGCATATCAAGCGGGGCGCGGTGTTTTGCGCGCTTCGACGATTGCGGTACGGGGACGCGGCACGGAAAAAGCGCCGCTTTACGTTCCGCTTTCCTGCGCGGGTGTTTCCGCGGGTACTTCGGTGGGGTTTTCCGTTTCCGTTGGGTCCTCGGTCGGGGTCGGCGCCTCGGTCGGTTCCGCCGTCGGCACTTCAGTCGGCGCTTCGGTCGGCACTTCGGTCGGCGCTGCCGTCGGCGTTTCGATCGCCTCCGGCGTGACGACCGGCGTGGGCGTCGGCAAGTCGCCGTTCAGCGCCTCGCTGTTGCGCGTGCGGTTGGCGGCGAGCAGTGTTTCGAGGGCGGGATCGGCGGTGGATTCCACCGTCCACCAGCCGTCTGCGAGCAGATGCTGTTCCAATAGTGTGGTCAAATTGATGCGGCAGAGCGAGTTGCCCGTATCGACCGCGGCAAAGAAATACAGCCAATCGCCCACGCGCGTCAGGTTGGTGCAAAGCGGAACGGAAGACAGCTTAAAAAGATCGTCGCGTTCGTCGAATTTCAAATACAGAGAATTCGCGTCGTTGTTGTTGGTGAAAACCAAGAACCGATCGCCTGTCTGCACTTCATAATACGCCGCGGGAATGACCGTTCGCCCCTGCTCTTCATCCGTGACGCCGGGCGGGATCGTCAGAGCGTGGCGATCGGAATAATTCCGGCTGAAGCAAAGCAGATTTTCGTATACAAACGGACGCGCCGAACGGGAATCGGTGATCTGCTGGGATTCCCCGGTTTCAAAGTTCAAGAACCAGATGCGCTCCGAGCGCGCCTGTACGTTCTGCGCGTAATAGAATCCCTGCGCGGTGTAGAACAAATGGCTGATATCCCGCGCAAGAAGCAACCGTCCGTCGGAGCCGTCCGTGCGGCAGGAATAGAGGGCGTTACGCGCCTTCGTATCAACAAAATACACCTTTTCACCCGCCGCCAGCACAAAATAAGAGGTGTTGTTCAGCGACAGCGTGACGGTTGCACTGCCGTCCAGCAGCGTTTTGACAAGATGCCCGCCATCGGTCAAGTCGCTGTAATAGAGCCATCCGTCCAGTACGTTCAGACACGCGGCGCTGTGATCGGTCACGCGGGCGACGTCACTGCCGTCGGGACGGGAGCGGAAAATCGCACCGCCCTGCGTTTTGTCGATATAGTAGAGCCACGAGCCGACCCTCACCGCGCAAGCGCCATTTTGGGCGCTGAACGGATCGCATCCCAGCGGAGCAAAGGCATCAAACATATCCTTCGACAGGACGGAGAGCGAGAACATATCCGCCAAAACCAGCGGATCATAGCAGGTCATCCGCGTATAAGAAGGATCGGAAGAAAAGCTCTTGTACACGCCGACGCGACCGACGCGGACTTCTATGTGCAGGTGACGTCCGCCCGCGGGCAGACCTTCGCCGCCGCCGTAGCCGAGCAGATCTCCCGCGTTGACGGAACCGCCGGCTTTTAAGAGTTCCTGTGCGTGCGTCACGTCCCCGCCGTCCAGGATCAGCAGTGTGAGATTTTTTTCTTCGTTATAAATGATCAGGGTGTGATAGCCGTCCTCCGCCCCGGCATAGAGCAGTTTGCCGCTGATCGGCGCATAAAACGGACGGTTTATCTGCGTGGAAAAATCCACGCCGTTGTGATAGTACCCGGCGTATAAACCGGCGGAAGGTCCGTATTTGCTCAAAAAACCCTGCGTGACGGCACCGAAATCAGCGTTATAATACGAAGATTTGGCGCTTTTGAACAGCGCGGAGGCAAGGCGCACCGCGCGGTCATCCTCTAAGGACGGATTTTCGGGCTTGTAATATACCGGATCGTCGTACTGATCCGCGTTGCCCGGTCCGTACTGCACGCCGGGCACATATTCATAATACGCCGCCTGACGCACGGTGTTCCGCTTGTCCACCGAAACGACGGTGATATACCGGCAATCGGTTTCCGCGATCACGTCGCCGTCGGCAAGCGTTTTCCACGCCG
>JAGCSD010000155.1 GCA_017964345.1 Clostridia bacterium | reverse complement strand
GTTGCCGCAACCGTCGCAACAAGCAGAAATACCAGTGCTTTGTTCAGCAAAGATTTCATGTTTTTCCTCCTGACACTGAATCTGCTCCGCAAAACATCACTCTAATATTAGAATAATGAGCGATACTTTTGCAGACGTAACCATGATATCTTCTGTATCATACCACTTCGGCGCGCGAAAGTCAATAAGCAAGCGTATTTTTTTTTACATTTTGTCATCAAAAACCTTTCCGAAAATCCCCGTATTTTCGGCACTCCTTTAAAAATACAATATTTCTTAAAAAAATCTTTACACTTTTTTTCAATTTTCGTTTTCCCGTCGCAGGATTTTCGTTCTTTCGGTCAGACAGAAAAAATAACGTCGTTTTTTTGCTTTTCCCGCTTGACTTATTTCTTCGAATAGGGTATAGTTATAACGAATCAAGCAATTCGGAGAATAACCGGGTTCCCGCTTTATGCGTCAGCGGAGGTGCTTGTCAATGAAAATACTCAAGCGTTTTTATTCCTACTTCAAACCATACATGGGCATCATGATCCTTTACCTCTTGATCGGTATCGTGATTGTTTCGCTGGCGATGATTCTGCCGCAAATCACCAAATACCTGATCTCCTCGGTGATCGGCGATGTCCCCTTTTCCTTTTTTGGCGTTGCCCCCGAGAGAAAAGAGCAGTTGTTCCTGTGGCTGGCGGTCAGCTGGATGACGGTGGTCCTCCTCCGTCAGTCGCTGTCGTATCTGCGCAGTTATCTGATGACCGACGCGGCGATCCGCGCCGTCTGCAAGCTGCGCGAGGATCTGTTCGAACATATGCTCTGGCAGTCACAATCCTTTCTGCACCGTGAGAATACCGGCAATCTTTTGACGATCGTCAACGGTGACGTTGAACTGATAAAGACCTTTTTCACCGGCACCGTTCCCGCCATGATCGAGGCGCTGTTCGGTTTCGTTTTCGCCAGCATCATGGTTGCGCGTATGAGCTGGCTCATGGTCGCCGTTGCCTACGTATTCGTCATTCCCCTGTTCCTGTTTTCCCGCCGGTTCGGCCGTGTGTTTTTCAAGTGGTATCACTTTGTCCGTGAATCCAGCGCCAACCTTGCCATGGTGACGCAGGAAAACATCAACGGCATTCGCATTGTGAAAGCCTACGCGCAGGAGGAACAGGAAAAGAAAAAGTTCGAAGAGAAGAACGAGGCGTTCCGCTATCACGCGATCAACTACATGGTGATATGGGCGAAGTATTATGTCCCGTTCTCCATCATCAGCAACCTGCCCAACATCGTACTGACGCTGATCGCCGCTCTGCTGGTCATAAACGGCAGCAACGGTGTCCTCGGCATCAGTCAGACCATGACCGTCGCGGAATTTGTGGCGGTGGGCGGCTATGTCGGATATCTGCTCGTTCCCTTCCAGCAGGCGAACAACTGGCTGAACCAGGCGCAGCAGGCAGCCACCAGCGCGGAAAAGGTCTTCCGCTTCTTCAGCACAGACTCCGCCATCCGCAACCCGAAAAAGCCTCAGCATATTGCGCAAGGCGATATCCATCTGAAAATGGAGCACGTGTCGTTTTCGATCAACCGCAATACCGTCCTGAAAGATATCAGCATTGATCTTCCGCAGGGCAAGACGCTCGGCATTATGGGAGCGACCGGAAGCGGTAAAAGCATGATTACCAATATGATGGCGCGCTTCTATGATCCGTCGCACGGTGAAGTCACCGTCAACGGCGTCAACATCAAAAATATGGATCTGACCCGGTTGCGCTCGTGCTTCGCGCCCGTCTTACAGGACGTGTTCCTCTTCTCGGATACCATCGCCAAAAACATCGCGTTCGGAAAGCCGGACGCCACGTATGACGATGTGCGCAGATGTGCAGAAATAGCGCAGGCAGACGAATTTATCCGTGAGCTGCCGGATGAGTATGATACCATTGTCGGGGAACGCGGCATAGGGCTTTCCGGCGGGCAGAAACAGCGGATCTCCATTGCGCGCGCCCTGCTTTTCGATGCTCCCATTCTGATTTTCGACGACGCGACAAGCGCCTTGGATATGGAAACCGAACAGGCGCTTTACCGCGATCTGAACACGCATTGCGGCGCGCACAGCCGTGTCATCATTGCCCACCGCGTGTCCTCGGTCAAGGACTGCGACGAGATCATTCTTCTCGATCACGGTCAAATTGTCGAGCGCGGCACGCACGACGAACTGCTTGCCGCAAAGGGACGCTATTACGAGATCTACCGCGAGCAGTACAGTACCGTACCGGAAGCGCTGTAAGGAGGGAGCAGACCATGGCACGCAATCGCTACATGGATGACGAAGCGGAAGCGAAAAAACTCAACATCGGCTTGCTCAAACGCCTGTTGCGTTATATGTTTCCTTATAAAAAAGACTTCTTTCTCGGTTTGACCCTGCTGATCCTCAATGTGCTGGTCGGACTGATCTGGCCGCGTCTGGTGCAGTGGATCATCGACGATATTCTGATGGCGGGCGCGCCGCACACCAACGATATTGCTTACCTGCTCGGCGGCGTCGGCGTCGTTACGCTGATCATTTTCCTGGATATTTGGGTCGCCGCGCGGCGCGTTGTCATCGTTTCGCGGTTAGGGCATAACACGATCCACGATATCCGGAAAGAGCTCTTCGATCATATTCAGACGCTCGCTTTCAATTATTTCGACGATCGTCCCGCCGGCAAAATCATGGTGCGCGTCACCGGTTACGTGGATTCGCTTGCCCGCTTGCTTTCTTCACAGCTGATCCAGCTGATCGTCGATGTGTTCACGCTTGCCTGTATTCTGGTGATCCTCTTTCTTTTGAACTGGCGTCTGACGCTGCTCTGCGTCATCGCCCTGGTCCCTCTGTCCGTTTTTATCGTTTTCATCCGCAGACTGCTCGCCAGACTGGCGCGTCTTGTGCGCGCCAAAGCCAGCAACCGCACCGCGTATATCCATGAAAACATCATGGGTGTGCTGGTGACACAGGCGTTCAACCGCGAACAGCAGAACGCAGACGAACTGGTACGGCTGGACAAGGATGTCAACCATCACTTTCTCCATCAGCATCTTGCCGCCACCTCCCTGGGACCCGCCATCGATATTCTCTCCACCGTCGCTAAAATTCTGGTCTACTTTGTCGCCATCGGGTTCATCGCGCAAGGGCAGCTGACGCTCGGCGCGCTGACCGCTTTCACGACGTACACCTCACGTTTCTGGCAGCCGATCTCCAATTTTGTTATGGTTTTCGGGGAGTTTGTGGAAGCCACCGGCAATATTGAACGCATTTTTGAAACCATTGACACCGAGTCGGAGATCCAGGACGCCCCGGGCGCCTATGACCTGCCGCCGATCACTGGACAGGTGGAATACAAGGACGTCACCTTTTCTTATGACGGCAAAATCAACGTGTTGGAGCATCTCTCCTTCACCGCCCGGCCGGGTGAAATGATCGCCTTTGTCGGTCCCACGGGCGCGGGTAAAACGACGATCGTCAGTCTGCTTTCCCGTTTTTATGACGTAACGGACGGCAGTATCACGATCGACGGACATGACATCCGCAACATCACGGTGCGCTCCCTGCGCACGCAGGTCAGCGTGATGATGCAGGATTCCTTCATTTTCTCCGGCACGGTCATGGACAACATCCGTTACGGCCGCCCGGATGCGACGGATGAGGAATGTATCGCCGCGGCGCGAAAAGTCTATGCCTCGGAGTTTATTGAAGCGATGCCGCACGGCTACCAAACCAAGGTCGAAGAACGCGGCGCCGGGCTTTCGACCGGACAGCGGCAGCTCCTTTCCTTCGCCCGTGCCGTCCTGGCTGATCCGCGGGTCCTGATTCTCGACGAAGCAACCAGCAGTATCGATACGCAAACCGAACAGATGATCCAGCGGGCGCTGAAACAACTGTTAGAAGGACGCACGAGCTTCGTGATCGCTCATCGCCTTTCCACGATCAAGAGCGCGGACAAGATCTTCTGCATCGCCGATAAGGGTATCGCCGAAAGCGGTTCGCACGAGGAACTCATGGCGAAAAAAGGGATCTATTACGAATTGAATATGAGCCAGTACCACGCACTGGTCAACAAATCATAAAGGAGGCTCACTATGGAGCAAGTTCTCCCCTACATCACCGCTTTTTTGGCGTTGACCGCCGTCGTCTTGGCGATCCTCGCCTTAAAAAAGCTATCCGACAAACGCCGGAATAACGAACTGGAAACAGTTCTTCGGCATGAAAACGAGGCGCTCAAGTCCCTTTTGCTTCAGCAGAACGGAGAACTCCGCCGTGAAGTGGCGGGCAATGTGGCGCAATTCGGCACGCTTGTGCAAAATCAGATGAAAGATTTTGCTTCGTCCCAGCGCGAAACCAACGAACAGCAGCGGCAGGAGCTGGCGGAAATGCGCCGCAGTATGGAGCGCAATCTGCGTGATATTCAGACCGACAACGCCGAGAAATTGGAAAAAATGCGGCAGACCGTGGACGAGCAGCTCTCCTCCACGCTCGAAAAACGCCTGACGGCGAGCTTTTCCGCCGTCAGCACTCAGCTTGAAAACGTCTACAAAGGGTTGGGCGAAATGCAGACGCTCGCCTCCAGTGTGGGCGATCTGAAATCGGCGCTGACAAACGTCAAGGTGCGCGGCACCTGGGGAGAGGTTTCGCTTGACAACCTGCTTTCGCAGATCCTGACGCCCGACCAGTATGAGCGCAACGTCAAGCCCAATCCGCGTTCAAACAATATTGTGGAATTTTGCATTCGTCTGCCCAACAACGACAACGATAAGATCGTCTACCTGCCCATCGACTGCAAATTCCCGATCGAACCGTATCTGCGCCTGTGCGACGCGTCCGAAAAAGGCGATACCGCCGGGGCGGAAGCCGCTTCGCGCGAACTGGAAAACGCCATCAAGACCACCGCGCGCGCCATCCGCGATAAATACATCGTGCCGCCGCATACCACGGATTTTGCCATCATGTATCTGCCCGTGGAAGGGCTGTATGCCGAGGTGGCGCGGCGCAGCGGACTGTGCGAATTTCTCCAGCGCGACTGCCGTGTGACGGTCGCCGGACCGACGACGGTAGGCGCGTTTCTGAACAGCCTCCAGCTCG
>JAGCSD010000154.1 GCA_017964345.1 Clostridia bacterium | reverse complement strand
GCTCGGCGAAACCGAGGACAAAACAGATGAGGTTGCCGAGCTTTCTTGCCAGATTGATGATATGACGGCGGAGGAAATCGCTTTCGCCGCGGAGCAGATCCGTGATTCCGGTGCACGGGACGTTTATACCGTGTCGGCCGCGATGAAGAAAAACCGGTCAGGTGCGTTCATTTGCGTGATCTGTGACGCGGAAACAAAGAATAATGTCATTCAATCAATCTTCCGCCATACGACTACGCTCGGCATTCGTGAAAGCCGTATGAAACGGTATATACTCGAACGACAAACAGAGAATGTTCAAACAAAATACGGTACCGTGCGTCGAAAGTGTTCGACCGGATACGGCGTAAACCGCTCAAAATACGAATACGAGGACGTGGCGCGCATAGCAAGAGAGCAAGGCGTCAGCTTCCGAGAAGCCTTAGCACTTATTGACGAAAAGCAGGAAAGCCATTAGAAGATGCTTTGCAAGCGAGCCGTGTTTTAAGAAACTGAAAGGATACCCGTATGGATGAACTGCATAGCAAATATGAAAAGCTGAAAGAATACCTGGCGTCCCTCGGCAGCGTCGCCGTTGCGTATTCCGCGGGGGTCGATTCGACCTTCCTGCTCAAAACCGCTCACGATCTGCTCAAAGACAAGGTCGTCGCGGTTACCGCCGAACACGGCGCGTTTCCTAAAAGAGAACGACGCGAAGCGGAAGATTTCTGCAAAAAAGAAAAGATAGAACAGATCAAGATCCGATTTGACGAAATGGCGGTAGAGGGGTTTTCCGACAATCCGCCCGAGAGATGTTATCTTTGCAAAAAAGCGCTGTTCCGAAAGATCGCCGATGAAGCGGCGGCGCGCGGGATCGCCTGTGTTGCCGAAGGCTCAAATCTCGACGATGAAGGCGATTACCGTCCCGGCATGAAAGCGATCGCGGAACTCAATATCAAGAGCCCTCTGCGCGCGGCAAAGCTGACAAAGAGGGAGGTGCGCGCGTTGTCAAAGGAGCGCGGACTGTATACATGGGACAAGCCTTCCTATGCTTGCCTTGCCACCAGGATCCCGTACGGCGAAACCATCACGCCGGAAAAAATTCTGATGATCGAACGATCCGAACAGGCATTATATTACCTCGGGTTCAGACAGTCCCGCGTTCGCCATCACGGTAGCGTTGCAAGGATTGAACTGGAAGAATCGGATCTGGAACGGGGTATGGAGCGCCGCGCGGAAATATCGAAGAAGCTGAAAGAATTAGGATTCTCTTATGTTGCCATCGATCTGGAAGGCTATCAAACGGGCAGCCTGAACGTATTTGACAAGAAAAAAACCATATAGAAAATTTGGGGAGAGGGATATGGAACACTATACAATCACGGGTATGAGTTGTGCCGCGTGCAGCGCGCGTGTGGAAAAAGCGGTATCGCGTGTTCCGGGCGTGACGAGCTGCTCCGTTAACCTTCTCACCAATTCCATGGGCGTGGAAGGCACGGCGTCTGAGCGGGAAATCATCCGCGCGGTAGAAGCGGCGGGCTATGGCGCCGCACCCCAAAACGTGAGGGCGATGCACGATACAAGTGATGCGGACGCTCTGCATGACAGAGAAACGCCGAAAATATGCAAGCGGCTGATCGTATCGGTTTGCCTGCTTTTGCCTTTGATGTATCTTTCAATGGGACACATGATGTGGAACCTGCCGCTTCCGGCGTTTTTGGAAAATCACCTTGCCGCGGGACTGGCGCAGATGATTCTGGCGGCGATGATCATGGTCGTCAATCAAAGATTCTTCATCAGCGGTTTTACCGCCTTATATCACCGCGCGCCGAACATGGATACGCTGGTGGCGCTCGGCTCGTCGGTCTCCTTTGCCTGGAGCGTGTACGTCCTGTTTGCCATGCTGAACGGTTTGTCGCATGAAACGCCGTTTTATTTTGAATCCGCCGCCATGATCGTGACCCTCATCACCGTGGGGAAACTGCTCGAGGCGCGTTCCAAAGGCAGAACGACCGACGCGCTGAAAGGTCTGATGCGCCTCGCGCCGCAAACGGCGACGCTTCTTCAAAACGGAGCGGAAGTGACCGTGCCGGTCGCCCGTGTGAAGACAGGGGACGTGTTCCTCGTGCGCCCGGGCGAAACGATTCCCGTGGACGGCGTGGTGGAAAAAGGCGAGAGCGCGGTCAACGAATCGTCGCTGACGGGAGAGAGCATCCCCGTTGATAAAGCGTCCGGCGACGCGGTTTTTGCCGCCACGCTGAACCAATCGGGCGCGCTGACCTGCCAAGCGACGCGCGTGGGGGAAGATACGACTTACGCGCAGATCGTGCGTATGGTGTCGGACGCGTCCGCTACCAAGGCGCCGATTGCCAAATTAGCCGACCGTGTGTCCGGCGTGTTCGTACCGGCGGTCATGGCGGTCGCGTTTGTGACGTTCCTGATTTGGCTTCTGCTGGGCGAGCCGCTGTCCGGCGCGCTGTCCCGCGGTATCGCGGTGCTGGTCATCAGTTGTCCGTGCGCGCTGGGGCTTGCCACTCCCGTGGCGATCATGGTCGGCAGCGGAGTCGGCGCGCGAATCGGCATTTTGTTCAAAACGGCGGAATCCCTCG
>JAGCSD010000153.1 GCA_017964345.1 Clostridia bacterium | reverse complement strand
GATGAAGAACGATCCTCGCTTTTGCCTGACCGATGCGGATGTTGCCGCTCTGTGCGACCCGATGCAGTTTGTCGGGCTGGCGCCCAAACAGACGGAAGACTATCTGAAAAACGTCGTGACGCCGATTTTGGAGAAAAACCGTGATCTGCTCGGCGCACAAGTGGAAATCAACGTGTGATCCTCCCAAAAATAAAAAAGAAGCACTCCCGTTTACCCGAGAGTGCTTCTTTTTTATTTCTGTTTTTTCTTTTTGACCAAAAAGATCGTCAGCCCCGCAGCGATCGCCGCGGTCACGGCAACAGCGGCTGTGATCATGCCGCTGACGGTTAGAATCGTCTCTTCCGCTTCGGACGCGGAAAGATCAAGTTCTTTTGCCGAGGTAAAGAACCAGGAGAACCCGGTAGTGTAGAAAGAAAGCGAGGAAACACTTCCGTCATCATACGTGGAAAACTCCGCCTTGCCCAGTGCCTCCACCGTGCCGTCCGTCCGTTGGTGATACACATATAAGTCTTTTCCGCCATCCAGATCGCCTTGATGAAGGGTAACCGTTATCCTGATCGGGAACCCGATGTCTTGATGCCCTTCAAAATAAATCGGGAAAAGCCTTCCCTTCTCAATAGATTCAAACCCGTTCTGCGCCGCCATTCTTTCGAGCAGTGCTTCCATATCCCCTACCATTCTGCCCGGTTGCGCCGTAGAAACAATCTGCCGGACCTCCTCCAAAGTCTGCGCCAGTTCCTGATCTGTCATACCGGCATACAGGCGCTGTTCTTCATCGCTCATTCTGCTCATTTCTACTCTGGCGAAGGCCTGTGCCACGCCTTCCCGAGCGGGCGAAATCGGCAGTTCAAAATCCGTGTGACGGTTTTCAGGCAAAGGCGCTTCTCCATCAAGCCAATCGGGATTGCTTTCACTTTCGTTTGAATGCTCAGCATACGCTTCCTCAATTACAAAACGCAAATATTCCGGCAAAACAGCGTCCGTCGGCTCATAGCGTCCGAGCGACACCTCATTCTCCCCGTTTGGCGTAAGAACAACGGAAAAATCATTTTCTCCGCAAACGCGCACCCGCATACTTGCCTGATCGAATCCTTCCAGCATTATAGGAGTATACGCATCCAACTCCCTGCTCCCTTCAACCGTTTTTCCGTCTATCTTTGCGCGAACGGTCTTATCTTTCACATTCCAGTTTCCACCCGCAAAATCCACAACCCAGCGGGCTTGCTCAGGTACCGGTTCCGATTGATCGGTCAGGTTGTCCGAGGTGCTCGTTTGCGAATGATCTCCTCCGCCTCCATAGGTGGTTGATTTTCCGTTTACCCATATCTTGTCCCCGTTTTTCGGCACGTTCTGTACTCCGTCATTTTCGCCCGGCCAGAAATTCGTCAGAAGATAGCCCGCTCCTTTACAGTAGGGACATTTGTAGCCGATTGCGCGAGCGTCGGGGCAAATGGACGCCATACAGGCTCTTTTTCCTTCTCCGTTGCAGCGATCGCAGATATGAAAGCCTTTGCCGTGGCAATTCCAGCATGAGATTTTTCCCGTTCCGTTACAGTTGTTTTCTTCACCGCCGTACAAACACGGAAGCGAATAATCGATATTACCGTCTTCACCTATCGGATGTCCTGTACCTTTGCAACCCGGACAGATGTAATAGCCGTGATCGCACGGTCTTTTGCCGTCTTCGCCCGGACAAACCGGTTTTCCGACGCCGTGGCATCCGTCGCAGGTTACTATACCGGTGTTGTTACAGAAATTACAATGATACTTTCCCGTTTTGTCACAGTGATAGCACGGTTCCAAATCCTTGGCGCCGGCGGTGACCGAAAAAAGCCCGCACATAAAGATTATAGTCAAGAGCAGACCTAGCCGTCTGTGTATTCGTTTCATAAAAACCCCTTCTTTATAAATTGAAAAAAGAACACCCGTTAAAAAGGTGTCCTTTCTTATTATCCCCCGATCTGCGCAGTCAATCCTTTACTTTCGGCAACGCGGCGGAGTGTTTCCATGTGGTCATCCGAAGGCGTCACAATATCGGGCAGGGTATATTCTCGCCCCAAGCCTTCATATTTTCCGGTTCCGAAGCGGTGATACGGCAAAAGATGAATGCGCTTAACACCCGGCAGACTTGCCGCATAGTCCGCAATAGCACCGATTTCCTCAGGCGTGTCGTTGAACGTGGGAACAACCGGCACGCGGATAATCAGATTCGAATGATTCTCCGCAATTCTGCGGGCGTTTGCCAAAATCAATTCGTTGGGCTGACGCGTAAACGCCTTATGCTTATCCGAATTCATGTGCTTGATGTCCATCATCACGGTATCGAGGTGTGCGATCAGCCGTTGAACGTTTTCCCACGGTGCGCAGGCGGTCGTTTCAATCGCCGTGTTGATCCCGCGTTCATGCGCGCGCATCAGAAGCGCCTCGGCAAAATCGGTCTGGCAGAGCGTTTCCCCGCCGGAAAGCGTCATTCCGCCGCCGGAGAGCTTGTAATACACGCGATCCTTTTCGACCTCGCACAAAACTTCTTCCACCGTCACGTCGCGCCCGACGGTTTTTGTTTTCCCGTTCTGTACCATCTGCTGGATAGCAAACTCCTGCGACTCGGGATTACAGCACCAGCGGCAGCGCAGAAAACAACCTTTCAGAAAGACGATCGTGCGGATGCCCGGACCGTCATGGACGGAATAGCGCTGAATATCAAAAATCCGTCCGGTCAACTCTTCCGCCATTAAAAGCCTCCCTGTTCCGTACGGTTAATAATGTCATTCTGAAGCGAACGGGACAACGTAGTGAACAGCGCGGAATATCCCGCCACGCGCACGACGAGCGAACGGTAATTTTCCGGATGCTGCTGCGCGTCAAGGAGCGTTTCGCGGCTGACGACGTTGAACTGCATATGACTGCCCTTTTGCGCAAAGTACCCTTGCACGAAGGATACGAAGTTTTCCAGCCCGCTCTGCCCTTTGAGTGCGGACGGATGAAATTTCATGTT
>JAGCSD010000017.1 GCA_017964345.1 Clostridia bacterium | reverse complement strand
TGCATTCTCGACCTCGGCGTCAGCTCCCATCAGCTCGATACCGCCGAGCGCGGTTTTTCCTATCAGCACAGCGCGCCGCTCGATATGCGGATGGACCAAAGCCAATATATGAGCGCGTTCAACGTGGTCAATGAGTATTCTCAGCGCGAGCTGACGCGGATTATACGGGATTACGGAGAAGAACAGTGGGCGTCGCGCATCGCGCAGTACATCGTTTCCGAACGGCAGAAAGGCGCGATCAATACGACGGGCGAGCTGGTCGAGATCATCAAAATGGCGATCCCCACCCGCGCGCGCCGCACCGGTCCGCACCCGGCAAAACGGACGTTCCAGGCGATCCGCATTGAAGTCAATAATGAACTGGGCATTTTGGAAAGCGCCCTGCGCGGCATCAACGAGCGGTTGAATGTCGGAGGACGGTTGTGCGTCATCACTTTCCACAGCCTGGAAGACCGCATTGTCAAACGGACGATGCAGAATTTAGCCAATCCCTGCACCTGCCCGCCGAGCAGTCCGATCTGCGTGTGCGGCAAGACGCCGACCTTAAAAATACTGACCAAGCCGATTGTTCCGACCTTGCGGGAAGAGGAAGAAAATCCGCGCTGTAAGAGCGCCAAGCTCCGGGCGTCGGAAAGAGTATAACATAAACCGGGATAAGGGTGAATAAAATGAGCAAGCAGAGAGAAACAACTGAATACCGCGTGCGGTACGCCACGGATCGCAATGCCGCTCTGCAGCCGGAGTTTATTCCCCAGCCGGAGCGCAAGCGCGCGCCTGCGCGCAGACCGCAGCCGCGCCAGCAGCAAAAGGCGCTGCGCAAAGCCGAAGTCGCCCGCTGCGCGGCGCTGGTCATGCTTGTTTGTTGTGTGGCGGCGATGGGCTTTTTTGTCGTATCGCGCAACGCGAATATCTATCGCAACGCACAGGAGATCCGCGCGCTTGCCAAGCGTCAGCAGGAACTGCAGGTCCTTGTCAATACGGCGGAAAAAGATTATTCCGTCGGCAGTGAATTGAACGCCTATTTCGATATTGCGCAGAATCAGCTCAATATGTCCTATCCTGCCGAATCCGATATCGTGACGGTCGTCAGCGCGTCCGCCGCCGCCGAGGAGGCGGACGAAGCGGTCATGGAGGGTGTCAACGTGTACGATACGATCCTGGATTGGTTCAGCTCTCTGAAGGAGGGGATCAGGAGTTGGATGGAAAAGTAAACCGCTATAAGAACAGATTGCTGCTCGTGTGCCTGGCTATGATACTATTTTTTTCTATCATAGTGGGCGCATTGTTTTACTGGCAGATTATCGCGGCGGATAGCCTCCAGCGCAAAGCACTCGGACAGTGGACGTCTACTACGACGATTTCCGCATCTCGCGGAACGATTTATGACGCTACGGGCGAGGCGCTGGCGATCAGCGGCGCTTCCAAATCGCTCAATTCCAAGCCCAAACAGCTTGCTGATTCCGGCTACACCGCCGAAACCGTCACCACCATGCTGGTGCAGCTTTTGGGGGAACCGTACACTTACGATTCACTGTATAAGAAGATTCGTTATGAAAAGGGTGTTTCCGCCAGCGAATACATCGTGGCGCGGCACCTGACCGATGAACAGATCGCTTATTTAGAGGCGGCGCAGATCAAAGGACTGGTACTGGTAGACGACGTGAAACGGTACTATCCCAAGGGCGCCTCGCTTGTACAGGTGTTGGGAAGAGTGAACGCCGACGGCGTGGGAAGCGACGGACTGGAGCTTAAATACGACAAACAGCTGCGCGGACTGACCGGCAAGCTGATTTCATCCACCGATGTGTCCGCCGGGCAGATCCCCGGCAGCGACCAGCGGTATATTGACGCCACGGGCGGCGTCAATCTGCGCCTGACGGTGGACTATGCCATTCAGTCGTTCGCGGAAAACGTTATGAGGCAATGTCTGTCCGAAACGCAGGCAAAAGGCGTTAAGTGCATCGTAATGGAACCGTCATCCGCGGCGATTCTCGCGATGGTCAACCTGCCCGATTACGATCCCAATACCGCAAACGCCGAAACGGTCAAGGAGCTTTCGCGCAACGGGTGTGTTCTCGACACCTATGAACCCGGTTCCACCTTCAAAATGTTCACGCTGTCCGCCGCGCTGGAGGCGGGCACGATCAGTACGAACAGTACGTTTTACTGCCCCGGCTATCATATAGTAGACGGTGAGAAAATCAAGTGCTGGCGCACGGTGCCGCACGGCTCGCAGACTCTGCAGGAGGCAATCTGCAATTCCTGCAACCCGGCGTTTATGCAAATGGGCTTAGGGCTGGGACAGCAGGCGCTGTATGCCAAGCTGAACGATTTTGGTTTCAGCGCGGTGACGGGCGTCGACTTTTCGGCTGACCAGGCGGGTATCCTGCTTGCGCCGAAATATGTCAAGAATACGGATTTGGCGCGCATTTCTTTCGGACAGTCGATCGCGGTCACGCCGCTTCAGCTTATCACCGCCGCCTGCGCCGTCATCAACGGCGGCACGCTGTATCAACCCTATTTTGTACGGTCCATGACCGACGATCAGGGCAATACACTGTGGGAAAAAAAACCCGTGGCGGTGCGGCAGGTGATAAGCGCGCAGACCAGCGCGACCATGCGTTCGCTGCTCGAGGGCGTTGTCGCCCGCGGCGGCGGCAAGAACGCGCAAGTCGCGGGTTACCGCGTCGGCGGCAAGACGGGCACCGCGCAGAAATACCGGGACGGCAAGATCGTTTCCGGCGTGCATATCGGCTCGTTTTTCGGGTTTGCGCCGGCAGACGATCCGCAGATCGCCGTGCTGGTCATGGTGGATGAAGCGCAGATCTATAACGATTACGGAAGCAATACCGCCGCGCCTTACGCGGGACAACTGCTCGAGAAGATCTTGCAGTATAAGCAGATCCGCCCGACCGAAACGAATGAAACAGAACAAGTAGAGGTGCCGAGCTTTATCGGTTCGTCCTGCGAATACGCGGCGGCGGAAGCCAAGACCCGCGGCTTACAGGTCGAACTTGACGGCTCCGGTACGGTGATTTCCCAAACGCCCGGCGCCGGTACGAAGGTGGACCGATATTGCATCATTCGCTTAAAAGGCGATACGGCGGTCGATAAAACGACCTATTACGGCATCGAATAACGGAGGACGGTATGCGGGGAGATCAAGTGGTTTCGGATGCGGTTCAGACCACAGGCGAAGCGGAAAAAACGAGTATTGAACATCTGACCATCGATTCCCGGCAGTGCCGGAAGGGATCCTTGTATTTTGCGATCCCCGGCACGCGCGTGGACGGTCATGATTTTGTTGCAGAGGCGTACGCGCGCGGCGCGGCGGCGGCAGTGGTGGAGCGCCCTGTGGATTGCCCGATCCCGCAGTTTATTGTGCAAAACACACGCGCCAGTATGGCTCTGGCGGCGGCGAATTTTTACGCTTGCCCGGCAAGTAAGCTGACATTGATCGCGGTGACCGGCACCAACGGCAAGACGAGCGTGACCTTCATGATCCGCGCGATTGCCCGTTCCTGCGGCATTCCCTGCGGGGTGATCGGCACCGGCGGCATCTTTGCCGGGGAGGAAAAACTGCCGATCGCGATCCTGACCAGCACTACGCCCGATCCGATCGAACTGCAATACGCGCTTGCCGAAATGGTGAAGCGCGGGATCAAGTGGGTGGTCATGGAGGCCACGGCGCACGCGCTGGATTTGGATAAATTAGTCGGTATGCGCTTTGCGTCGGTCGGTTTTACGAATCTGACGCAGGACCATTTGGATTATTTTCAGACCATGGAGCGCTACGGCGCGGCGAAAAAGAAGCTGTTTTCCTCTTCGCTTGCCTGTAGCGGCGCGGTGAACATACAGGACGCGTTTTCCGCGGAGCTTCTGCGTGAAGCGGATATCCCGCTTTTGACCTATGCACTGGAGAAACCTGCCGATCTGACGGCGCGCGACATCGCGCCCGGCACGGCGGAAACGACCTTCACGCTGGAAACAGAGGGTAAACGTCTTCCCGTGCGCTTGCCTGCGACGGGGCTGTTTAACGTCAGCAACGCGCTGTGCGCCGTTGCCTGCTGTATGCAGGCGGGGCTTTCGGCTGAGACCTGCGCGGCGGGACTTATGCGTTTTTCCTCCGTCCCGGGACGGTTTGAAGCGGTTCCGACGGGCAACAGAGGGTTTTCGGTGATCGTGGACTACGCGCATACGCCCGACGGACTGCAAAATGTGCTGTCGGCGATCCGGCAGTTCAAGCGCGGCAGACTGATCTGCGTTTTCGGATGCGGCGGCAACCGCGACGCCGCCAAACGCCCGATCATGGGCGAAACGGCGGGAAACGCGGCGGATTTCTGCGTCCTTACAAGCGATAATCCCCGCTTTGAGGAACCGGAAGATATCCTTGACGCCATCGAAGAAGGCATCCGCAGGACGGCGTGCCCCTATGCGCGGCAGGCGGATCGCCGCAAGGCGCTGGCACTGGCGCTCGACATGGCATGCCCGGGCGACGTCGTTGCCGTCTGCGGCAAGGGGGATGAAGACTATCAGGAAATCAGGGGCGTTAAACACCGCTTCTCCGACCGGGAAGAGATCTTGACGCTTCTGCGGTCATAAGGAAGGACAATATGAAAGAAATCACTTATCTGCTCTATCCGTTCGCTTTGGCGTTCGTGATCTGCCTGCTGATCGGGAAACCGGTCATTCGTCTGATGCAGAAACTGCATTTCGGACAGCAGGTGCGGGATGACGGTCCCGCCACGCACTTAAAAAAACAGAACGTCCCCACGATGGGCGGCGTGATGATGGTGGCGGCGCTGATCGTGACCGCGCTCGTGTTCCGCTTTCAGGGCAGTACGCTGATCGCCCTGCTCGCTACGGCCGCCTACGGGCTGATCGGGTTTTTGGATGTTTTTATCAAGGTCAGAAAAAAGCGTTCGCTGGGCTTAAAGGCGTATCAG
>JAGCSD010000152.1 GCA_017964345.1 Clostridia bacterium | reverse complement strand
TCGTATTCTTCTTCGGGTTCCTCCATCAAGCCGTCCATGACCAGCACGTTTTTGAAGCTGGTAAGCGACACCTCGAGCATACTGTCATCGGGCTGGCGCGTCGTCAGTTTTTGGAGCAGCATCCCGGGCGACCGCAGAACGCAGAAGACCGGATTGTCATTGATGGCAAGCAGTTTCAACACCTCATAGGAAATGCCCGCGATCAGCGGCAGGAGCGCCAATTTGACAATCAAACGGATCGCCATCGCCGCCGCGTTGGCGGTGCTGAGTCCGAACAGATGATCCGCCGCCGCCGTCACGAGAATGCTGACGACCAAAATGATGAGAATGAACGACGTACCGCACCGCGGATGCGACGTGGAATACTTCCGCGCGTTTTCGACGGTCAGCTCGTCGCCGTGTTCATAGCAGGAGATCACCTTGTGCTCGGCGCCGTGGTACATAAACAGACGTTTGATATCCTTCATAAAGCCCACGCCGATCAGATAGCACACGAAAATGAGTATTTTGATCAGTCCTTCGACCAGATCGAGCAAAATTTTCGTACCCATGCCCGCCGTTTCGGGCGTGACGCCCCGCGTACCCAAAAGCGCCCAGATCGCGCGTGACACCAGCGACGGCAGAAAGATAAACAGCGCAAACGACAGCGCCAGTCCCAGCACGATGCCGAGGACCACCGCCACCGTTTCGATGCGGATATGCAGTTTTTCGGACAACCACTTTTCGAAGCGGCTCGGTTCCTCGCCCGCCACGGCGTCCTCACCGTACAATTCGGCGGAACGGCTTGTCAGACGCATCCCCTGCGTCAGCGAATCCACAAACGCGACCACGCCGCGCACCAGAGGTATCTTGGCAACCGTTTTGCGCCACGGCTTGCGGGAAAGACGTGTTTTCTCCACGGCGATGCTGCCGTCCGCGCGGCGCACCGACATGACCAGCGACGTCTGCGAGCGCATCATCACGCCCTCCATGACCGCCTGTCCCCCGATCGAAGTATATTTCATAAGGGAACTCCTTTCGTTTTCTCTGCTTTATAGTATAATACATTTTCCCGTTCTTAGCAAGTGAACAAACGGCGAAAACGGAAAGAAATCAAGATGCTGCAACGGCTTGCCTTCTTCCTCAAAGCACATCCGGTCGGTCGCCCGGACGGGCTCTTTTCCACAGAAAAACGCCCGCCTGCGCGAGCGTTAAAAACCTATTAAATCCGTCTGCGCCCCGCCGATGCGCGCCGTCTGCGCCGGTTGACGCCCGCTTTTTGACGCGAACGCACCTTCCGCGCCTGCCGCCGGCGCATAGCGAGAAACGCCAGCGTCAGCGCGATCAGCGCCAGTACGATCCCCACCGGGATCCAGAACGACTTGCTTGCCAAAAAGCCAAACGAAATGCGTATTTTGCCGCGGATACCCATGGAAACGAGGTTTTGCGGGCTCTCGGCGGCGGCGTCCACACTGCGGGACGCCAGCGCGCGGGCGCGGTAAAGCACCTGCTGGTTATATACGAACTCCACTTCGCCCACATCGTCGCCCGTACGCACCGGGGCGTTCACGACCGGAGTGCGAATCGAAAGCGTGCCGTCGCGGAACGTGCGGATCTTAGTGCCTTCGGTCTTGCTCACAGTCACCGCGTGATCCGCCTCCAGCGGTTCCAAATACAGCTCCAACTGTCCGTTTGATTCATCGGATTCTTCGGCGTTATTAACGTCCACCACGATTTTGCGGGAAGAAAACAGCTCGCCGACGTAGAAGGTATCGAACTGCTTGAGTCCGTAGCTGATCAGTTCTTTGGTGTCGCTGTCACGGTGATTGACGTCGGAACGCGTGACCACCGCGACCATTCTGCGTCCGTCTTTTTCATAATAACTCGCCAGACAGTTGCCCGCCTGCGCGGTATAGCCTGTTTTAATGCCCTTCAGCCCTTCCAAATACACGGCGGCATTGGGATTGAGCATCGTATTGGTATTGTAGAAGGTCGTTTCACGCACCTCGTCGGGTTTTGAAACGGAACGTAGCGAGGCGGTGTACCGGTAAAGCGAAAAAATCTCAATCAGTTCCGGATTTCGGCACAGCTCGCAGGCGAGCAGAGCCAGATCGTAAGTAGTCGTATAATGCCCTTTTTCGTCAAAGCCGTGCGCGTTGCGGTATTGTGTACCCGTCATGCCGAGTTCCTGCGCCTTGGCGTTCATCAATTCCACAAACGCTTCTTCACTGCCGGAGGTCACCATCGCCAGGCATCGCGCCGCGTCGTTGCCGCTGGGCAGCATCATCGCGTAATACAGATCCCGGATCGAGATCACATCGCCCTCCACCAGCTCGGCGCTGGACGAACCGTTCGGCACGTCGATCATCTCACGCGTGATCGTGATGTTTTCATCCCGCCGAGAAACGGTATGCTCATAGGCGACAAGCAATGTCATCATTTTGGTCAGGCTGGCGGGATAACATGTTTCGTTTATGCTTTTGCGGTAAAGAACGGACTCTGTGTCCAAATCGATCAGAATCGCACTCTGTGCCGTGATCTCGACGTGTGTGCCGTTGGAAAGGTCTTCCCACGCATAGCACGGCATGGCAGAGAGTATGAATACCAACAGCCAAATTCCCAAAACCGTCAGAAACTTTTTCAAACCGTGAACCCCTTAAATTCAAGTAGTCTGTATAAAGTATAATAGAAGAATCGGCTTTTGTAAACAACTTTCGCGCGAATTTACGCAGAAAAAACTGCTGAACCCGCGCTTTTTTCTCTGTGCGAAACGCAAAAAGTCATATTTTTGTAAAAATTATTGTGGAAAACAGGCTCGCTTATGGTATAATGGTATCAGCCGAAACTGCTGTCGCAGTTTTACCGCCTGACGGCGGTTGCGCGCTCCGCGTGCGCGGCACCGTTTACGGCTTCGCAAAAATGCCCTTGCAAGCAAGTATTTTTGTTTCTGGTATAATAAAATAAAAGGAGAATTAAGGAGGCGTACCGCATGAGCAACATTTGGCACGATATTTCCCCCCAACGCATCCATCCCGAGGATTTTGTCTGCGTGATCGAAATTGCCAAGGGCAGCAAGAAAAAATACGAGCTGGACAAAGAAACGGGCTTTTTGCTTCTGGATCGCATTCTGTATACCTCCACCCACTACCCCGCCAATTACGGGTTCATTCCGCGCACGCTCGGCGACGATAACGACCCGCTCGACGTGCTCTTGCTTTGCGCCGAACCGCTGGAACCGCTGACGCTCGTGCGCGCCTATCCCATCGGCGTGATCTCCATGATCGACAACGGCAGGCATGACGAAAAAATAATCGCCATTCCGTTTAACGATCCCAACTATAACGTGTATACCGACATCGACCAGCTGCCCGTACACATTTTTGACGAAATGCGTCATTTCTTCTCGGTATATAAAAACTTAGAGAACAAAACCACCGCCGTCAAAGAGGTCAGCAACCGCGCGGAAGCGGTAAAAGTGGTGTCCGAAGCAATAAAACTGTATACCGACCATTTCGGCAAATAAGCCGTATACGACAAGATCGACCGAACCGCGGCGGTTCGGTCGATCTTTTTATTCCGTCATTTCCGCCAGCGTATCCGCCAGCGCGGTGTCGCCGGCAAATGTTTCGGCGTTATAGAGATACAGCACGTCGGTGATACCGCTGCGCAGGACAAGCGAATCGGCATCCTCGTAATAATAGCGCGGATCCACCATAACGATGCGCGAAAAATACGGTGTTAAAAGCGGAACGAAACAGTTGGCATAGGAATCCTTGAATAATAAGAGGACGCGATCGCTCTCGGCTGTGGTCTGAATGTCGATCAGCGGATGGTTCCCGCCGAAAAACACGGCGTACTGGTCTTTTTCGTTCAGCGCGTTTTTGTCGAACATCGTGCCCTCAGTGCGAAACTCCTGCGCGTAGGTCACGCTGTAAAGCACATCGCTTTCGGGCAAAATGATCTCAATCGTATCGGTTCTGTCGGTCACGCCGCTTTTGGAGGCAAGCGTGCCCCGGAACGAATCCGAAACGGTTATCACGTCATAGTCGGCGATCGGTTCGATCCCCATATCTTCCGCCATGGCAAGGAACGCCGTTTGCGCGCCGAGGCTCGTCCAGTGGTGATCGGTGCGGTAATACAGTGGCATACTGCTCTTGGCGCACAGCGCGTCGGTCGTATCAAGGAACGTCACGTCCTTCAGCGCGCCGGCGATCGTATGAAGAAGCGTGCGCTGGTCAAGTCCGGGCGCGGCAATAGGCAGCTCGTCTTTCATGACGCAGATCGCGTTGGGAACCACCGCCATAAAGTGACGGATGTCACGGTGACGCGCCGCAAACGCGTTAACGGCGCGCAGGGTATTCTGCATCGCGTCTTCATCGGGCTTGCCCGGTACTAAGAACAGTCTGTTTTTTCCGATATATACGCCTCCGTTTTCACATTGCCCGAACGCTAAACGGATGTACAGACGCACGCTCATCCAAAAATCACGCGCGTAAAACTGGTCGGCGAGGTATTTCTCCGCGGCGGAGGCGAACGTGCCGTCCCAAAGAGAGGAGAACGTCAACACCGGCGGTTGCGCCAGCATCCGGTTTTCCCGCTCGGAAAAGGTGTTCGGACGATGCGCAACGGTCAGCGCCGCCAGAGAAACCGTCAGACAAAGCAAAAGCGAGGTCAAAAACAAGGCGGGTCTTTTCATCGGTTTTCCCCCTTAAAACTGCGCGTACAAAAACGCGGAGAACGTATCGCCCAGCAGGAACGCGATACAAGCGACCAGCAAGACCGCCGTCATCGCGAACTGCAACAACCGCGCCGTAAGCGGATGCTTTTGCGCCAGACGCACGCCCATGCGCGCCGGATACGGCGTGGCGGCGAAAAAAGCGATCAAAAGCACAACACCGCCGGAGAGAAGCGCGTAGCGCGCCGTCGGATCGGTCAGCGCGCACCCGGCGCCGAACAGCGAACGGATAAAGTCCCGCAACTCACCCGGCGTTTCGCAGAAGAAACAGCTCCAGCCGAAAACCGAAAGCGCGAACGTCATCACGCGTTTCAGTATGCGCGGCGTTTTTTCCAAAACCCCGTCAAACACGAATTTCTCCGCGAGCAACAACAGCAGATGATACACGCCCCACAGCACGAACGTCCACGCGGCGCCGTGCCAAAGCCCGGTCAGCACCCACACCGCGGCGAGGTTGACCATCGTGCGCGCCTTGCCCTTACGATTTCCGCCCAGCGGAATATAGACGTAATCGCGAAACCACGCGCCGAGTGAAATATGCCATCTGCGCCAGAAATCCGTCATACTTTCCGCGCAATAAGGATGATCGAAGTTGTTCGGCAGGGACACGCCGAAGCATTCTCCCAACCCGATCGCCATATCGGAATACCCGCTGAAATCAAAATACAGCATGAACGCGTACATCAACAGGCGCAGAAGCGCCCCGGCGTTGGAGGGCTCCGCATCGGAAAGCATGGTAAAATATGTGCCCAGCGCGCCGGAGAGCAACACTTTTTTAGCAAGTCCGATCACGAACAGTCCGACGCCCGCCTCGGTTTTCTTTCGCGTGACCGCGCGGTTTTCCATTTGGGCGCAAAACGCGTGATACGGTTGGATCGGTCCGGACACGATTTTGGCAAAAAAGGTCACAAACAGGGCGAAATCAAGGAAATTCCGCGCCGCGGGACTTTTCTTTTGCCATACGTCAAAAAGATAGGACAATACCGAAAACGTAAAAAAGGACAGCCCGATCGGGAATGTCCGCTGAACGACAGCGTGACGCAGACCGAACAGCGCGTTCAGATTTTCCCACAAAAACGCGTCGTATTTATAGAAGAAAAGAAGCGCTAAGTCGACCGCCACGCCCGAGATCAGCACCGATCGGGCAAGCGCACGCTTTTCTTTTTTCAAAAAACGCTCGATCTGCCGCCCGGTCAGGAAATTGAATACCACGCTGCCCGCCAGCAGGATCACATCCTGCGGCACACCCCAGGCGATAAACAGCAGACTCAGAACGAGCAGCCACACCTTTTGCGCACGCGCGGGTAAAACAGCGTGTACGAGCAGACCCGGCGGCAGAAAGAAAAACAGGAAGCTCAACTGCGTAAACGCCATGTTCAGCCTCCTTTGACCGCGGTG
>JAGCSD010000151.1 GCA_017964345.1 Clostridia bacterium | reverse complement strand
CGGCACCAGGAATTCCATGCGGCGCATGGTGTCGCTGAGGGAGAGCATATTGACCATTTCGCCGTGGCTGGAGCCCATGTGCTGGATCACCGTGCCGGAATACTGATCCGGTACGTCGATGATGACGCGCTCGATCGGTTCGCACCGCTTGCCGTCGATCTCTTTATATAGCACCTCGGGCTTGCTGACCTGCAGTTCATACCCCTGCCGGCGCATGGTTTCGATCAGAATGGAAAGGTGAAGCTCTCCGCGCCCGGTAACCTTGAAGCTGTCGGCGGAGTCGGTGTCTTCCACACGCAGGGAAACGTCGGTTTCCACCTCGCGGTACAGGCGGGCGCGCAGGTGACGGCTGGTCAGATAGCGTCCCTCCTTACCGGCAAAAGGCGAATCGTTGACGGAAAACGTCATGCTGACGGTCGGCTCGGTGATCTTCACGAATGGAAGCGGCTCGATCGCGTCGGGCGCACAGAGGGTATCTCCGATATTGATGTCCGGCACGCCGGAAAGCGCCACGATTTCACCGACGGACGCCTCTTCCACGTTCACGCGTTTCAGCCCCTCAAATACGGACAAACTTGTTACGCGAACGCTGGCGCGTGCCGTTTCTTCCCCAAACGTACAAAGTGAGATCATATTGCCCGTGCGGATCGTGCCGCGTTCAATTCTGCCGATGCCGATTCGTCCCACATATTCGTTGTAGTCGATCGTGGAAACAAGCATCTGCGCCGGCTCGTCGGGTTCGCCCTCGGGGAAGGGTATATATTTCAGGATCGCTTCGAACAGCGGCGCCATATCCTTGCCGGGTACGCGCGGATCGTCCGACGCTGTACCGGCGCGCCCGGAGGCGTATAAGAACGGACAGTCAAGCTGGGAATCGTCGGCGCCCAGCTCGATGAACAGATCCAGTATTTCGTCGGCTACTTCGTCGGGACGCGCGTCGGGACGGTCCATTTTGTTGATGACGACGATGACTTTCAATCCCAGTTCCAGCGCTTTGGAAAGCACGAAACGCGTCTGAGGCATCGGTCCCTCAAAGGCGTCAACGAGCAAGACCACGCCGCTGGTCATTTTTAAGACGCGCTCTACTTCTCCGCCGAAATCGGCGTGTCCCGGCGTGTCCACCACGTTGATTTTTACATTTTTGTATTGCACGGCGGTGTTCTTTGCCAAAATCGTGATGCCGCGCTCGCGCTCGATGTCCCCGGAGTCCATCATGCGTTCCTGGAGCTGCTGATTTTCGCGGAATAAGCCGCTTTGCTTGAGCATTTCGTCCACCAGCGTTGTTTTGCCGTGGTCTACGTGCGCGATGATGGCGATGTTGCGAATGTCTTCCCGTTTCAAGTCTGTGTCCTCTGCTTTCTGTCGCATACCGCCAAAATGCAAGTTCATAAAAGCGGTTATGCAAAAAAAGATTATTTCGATGAAACCAACACCATAAATATTGCCGAAAATGCAATATTCGTAAGGCGTTCTTTCATTTACAAGCCTATTGTACCACGCAAAAGCCATCTTGACAAGCGAAACCGCGACTTTGCGCACGGTTTTTCCGCGAAACGGCGACAAAAAGAGGACAAGACGTCATATCACGAGCGAACACGGCATAGGATCGGAGGAGGTGGGACGTATGAAACGGAGCAGGCGGGCGCGCGATAAGCGCAGAAACCGGATCGCGGTCTTCGTGATCGCCGTTTTCGGCGTCGTGGTACTGAGCGTCAACGCGGTGGGGCAGTTCGTGGCGGAAAAGATCCTCTATCCGCTGGTCAACGCGACGGGAACGGCGAGCGAAACCGTCACGCGCGAGGCGCAGCCGGAAACGCTGACGGTGTATCTGCTCTCCTATGGCGCCTGTCCCTCCGCGGCGGAGGCGGAGCAGACGCGCGGGGATTGCCGCGCAAAGGGCGGCGGCGCGTTTCTCTGGCAGGAGCAGGAACTGTTTTTTATGACGGACTCCTGTTATCTTTCGCGCGAAAAGGCGCAAACGCGGAAAAAAACGAACGAACAGCTCTCCCTGCGCGAAGTCCGCACACCGTCGCTGCGTTTTCGTTTGACGGGGAAGATGGAACAGATCGAAACGTGTGAGGCGTGCCTGAGCGCGGCGGCGGACTGCGTGCGGGAGGTGCTTGCCGCCGCCGAAAAGACCGAGGACGGAGCGACGGGATATTTGCAGACGCGCGCGGTTTTGCAGGATTGGGAAACGACACTGAAACAGCGGCAGGCGGAGCTGAACGCCCTGACGGGCGATCACCCCGTCGTACGCGCTCTGCGGGAGTGCCTTGCCTGCGCGCTGGCGGCGCTTTCCGAAAGCCCCGCCGCGTCGGACAATGACTTTTTGCCTAAACTGCGTTTCGTGACCTGCGCCCTTGCCGGGGGATATCTTGCTTTCTGCGCGGAATGCGCCTGAACGCGGCGACTGTTTGAGTTTTGACTTGAAAAACAGGGGGGAGTGTGTTACAATAGAGGCAGACCATTTCTAAAAGGAGAAGCAATATGAAAAAAGTTATCAAGATCATTTGCGTCGTCTTGGCGTGCATCGTGCTGATCGTCGGCGGATATATCGGCTATGTCTTTGTTTCGTTCCACCGCTTGGGCGACGGCGCGCTGCCGGTGCAGGGGCAGGCGGCGCCCGGCGAAACCGCGGACGGGTACACCATCGTATCCTATAATATCGGTTTCGGCGCGTATGAAGCGGATTTCGGCTTTTTTATGGACGGCGGCGACCGCGCGTGGGCATGGTCCAAGGAGCGGCTGGACACGAACCTGACCGCTATCGGCACGTTTTTGCACGAGCAGGACGCTGATTTTGTCTTTGTGCAGGAAGTGGATTTCGATTCTACCCGCTCTTATCACATAGACGAGCGTCCGTATCTGACGCGGGCGCTGTCCGGACGGCAGTATACGTTCGCGCAGAATTACGATTCGCCGTTTTTGTGCTATCCGATCCTTCAGCCGCACGGCGCGTCCAAGTCGGGACTGATGACGTTTTCACGGGAGGCGATGCTGTCCGCTTCACGCGTGGAGCTTCCCATTGAAACGGGCGTCACCAAGATTCTTGATTTAGACCGCTGTTACGCGAAACACCTTGTCCGCACGGCGGACGGCAAGGAACTGGTGCTGTATAATTTCCACCTGTCCGCCTACACCTCCGACGGCACGATCGCGACCGAACAGCTCAAACTTTTGCTTGCCGATATGGCGCAGGAATACGCGCAGGGACGTTACGCTGTCGCGGGCGGTGATTTCAACAAGGATCTTTTGGGCGATTCATCCGTCTATTTCGGAAAAGCCGATCGGGAATACACATGGGCGCAGCCGATCCCGGAGGGAACGTTTGACGGCGTACCGGTCAAGCCGGTCGCGCCGCTTGACGAGGAAAACCCCGTGCCGAGCTGTCGGAACGCCGACGGGGCGTATCATGCGGGACAGTTTGTTCTGACCGTGGACGGCTTCCTTGTGACGGACAATGTCACGGTGATCTCCTCCGCCGTCATCGACACCGGTTTTGCCTATTCCGACCATAACCCGGTTTCCATGCGGTTTGTTCTGCGGTGAGCGTTGCTTGACGCCGCGGAATCCATATCGGTCAATTCGCAGAAGGACAGGAGTAAGCGCGTAAGCGCGCGGGCGTTTCGTAACACGGCAAGGAGGTTTTGCTATGGAACACACGTTTGCAGGACAATGGATCACCGACGACGAATTTGCGCGTCTCGCGCCGCGGGAGGTCTTTCACCGACCGACCGACCCTTTATCGCTTCCTTGTGAAGAACACCGCGACCGCCACATTCTGTTCCGCCGCCGTTTTCACGTGCCGCGCGTCACGGGCGACGAAACGGTCTTTGTGACCGCGGACGATTATTTCAAGCTTTATCTCAACGGGCGTTTTGTCTGCCAGGGACCGGCGCCGTCGTATCATTTCCGATATAACTATATGGAGGTCCCCGTCAGCGCGTTCCTGCGCGAAGGCGAGAACGTGCTGGCGGTGCATACGCTCTATCAGGGATTGATCAACCGCGTATGGCAGAGCGGCGACCTGCGCCACGGGCTGATCCTCGATCTGACGCAAAACGGCGCGGTACTGCTTGCTTCCGACACGTCGTTTTTAACCGCCGTGCATTCCGCTTATACCGAAACGGGCGTTTGCGGCTATGACACGCAATTTCTGGAACGGTACGATTCCCGCGCGCCGGAGGTGGGCTTTGAGGCGCCCGACTATGACGATAGCGCGTGGACGCACGCGTCAAAAAGCGAATATGACGATCACGTGCTTGTCCGTCAAAAGAGTCACGCGCTTGTCTTTGAGGAACACGCGCCCGCGGAGATCCGACACGACGGAAACAAGCGCGTTTTTGATTTCGGCAGTACGTTTGTCGGCTATCTGCGTCTGACGGCGCGGGGGCGGGAGGGCGATACGGTTACCGTGCGGTGCGGGCAGGAGCTGAACGAAGACGGCTCGGTGCGATTCGCCCTGCGCGCCAACTGCCGGTATGAAGAAGACTGGGTGCTGTCCGGCAAAACCGATACGACGGACTGGTTTGATTATAAATCCTTCCGCTATGCCGAGGTGATCCTGCCCGAGGGCGCCGTGCTGACGGACGTTTCGCTTCTTGCGCGTCATTATCCGTTTTCACTGCGCGCGCGCCTGGACCCCGCCTATGCGAAGCATGACGGTTTGCGGGCGGTATGGGAACTGTGCGTCCGCACACTGAAGGACGGCGTGCAGGAAGTGATTCAGGACTGCATGGAACGCGAAAAAGGGTTTTACCTCGGCGACGGCTGTTACACGGTGCTGACGCATTACCTTTTGACAAAAGACGACACGATGTTTCGCAAGCTGATCGACGACGCGTTCACAGCATCGTTTATCACCGACACGCTGGTCACCTGCCTGGATTGCTCGCTGATGCAGGAAATCGCCGAATTCCCGTTGATCCTTATCAGCTCGGTGCTGTGGCATTTTCGGCTGACGGGCGACAGCGCGTATTTGGCGCAAAACGCGCCCAAGGTGTTCCGCCTGCTTGACGCCTACCGGCGCGCGTACGAACGGGACGGACTTCTGCGCGATCTGGACAAGTGGTGCGTGGTGGAATGGCCTGCCAACTTTCGGCACGGCTACGACGTAAAATTAGAACAAAACACGGTCTGCCGCGACGCGCACGTATCGATCAACGCCTACTATATCGAGGCGATCCGCACCGCCAACAAGATCGCGTGTCTTTTGCATCTGCCGGCGTACCGCGACGAAACCCCGGTCGTGACGGCGTTTCTCCGCGCGTTCTATGATGAAAAACGCCACGCGTTCCGTGACGGCGAGAAAACGGAGCATATCAGCCCGGTCGGCAACGCGTTCCCGTTCGCTTTCGGGCTTTTCCCAGACGATACGGGCAAGGAAGCGTTTCTTCACACGCTGAGAAAAGACGGTATCGAGCAGTTTTCACTCTTCTGCACCTTCCCCGTGCTGATGGGCTTGGTGCGTGAGCGGCGCTATGACCTGCTGGAGGAGTGTCTTGTTTCTCCCGGTGCGTGGCGGCGTATCCTTGACGAGGGCGGCACCGTCACCTTTGAAGGCTGGGGACGCGATACCAAATGGAACACCTCGCTGTTTCACCTGACGCTTTCCTACGCCGCCGTCTTTTTGGCGGACGAGGATCTGGAAACGCTGTTCCGATAGCTTTTTTCATTGACAGCCCGGCGTGAGTTCCGTATAATAAGTACAATGTAAGAAAACCCGCTCTGACGCGGAGCGGAGAAGGAAACATCTTTATGTGGTTCAATGTGTTGATCGGTGTACTGATACCGCTGGCGGGTACGACGCTCGGAAGCGCCTGCGTGTTCTTTTTGAAAAATGAAATGAGCGAGCGGCTTCACCGCGCGCTGGTGGGATTCGCCGGCGGTATTATGATCTCCGCCTCGTTTTTCAGCCTGATCCTGCCGGCGCTGCAGCAGACCGAATCGTTGGGTTCGCTGTCGCTTTTGCCGGTCGGGAGCGGGTTTTTAGTGGGCATGCTCTTCCTGCTCGCGCTGGATGTGCTGATCCCGCATATTCATTTGGACAAGAGCGAAGAGGGTCCCAAAAGCGGACTCAAACGTACGACCAAGTTGTTTTTAGCGGTATCGCTTCATAACCTGCCGGAAGTGATGGTAGTCGGCATCGTGTTCGCCGGCTGGCTGTTCGGGAAGGAGAACATTTCTCTGGCAAGCGCCATCGTGCTGTCCGTCGGTATCGCCCTGCAAAACTTTCCCGAGGGCGCTATCGTGTCCATGCCCCTGCGCGCCGAGGGAATGCCCAAGCATAAGACGTTCTTTTACGGCGCCGCCTCCGGCGTGATCGAGCCGATCGGCGCGCTGATGACCGCTTTCGCCGCCGGACTGTTTTTGCCCATTCTTCCCACACTTCTCGCCTTTGCCGCCGGCGCTATGTTCTATGTGGCGGTGGAAGAGCTGATCCCCGAAATGGCAAAGGGCGAGCATACCAACATCGGTACCGTCTGCTTTGCCGTCGGCTTTGTCCTGATGATGGCGCTGGATATCCTGTTCGGATAAAACGCTGAACGGAAAAACGCACGAACCGGTCTTTTTGCGTGGTTCGTGCGTTTTTGTGTCTGCGCGCGTTTTTGTTATTTGAGCAATCCGCTCAGGTAGGTCTGCGGGTTGACCTGTTTTCCTTGCGAGAGTACCTCAAAATGCAGATGCGCGCCGTCCTCGGCTTCGCAGGCGGCGGAAGCGCCGACGGTGCCGATTTCCTGCCCGCGCAGCACTTTGTCACCGGCTTTCAGTCCGTCTTTTTCCTTTTCCAGCGAAGCGTAATGGGTTTGCAGACCGCCCTCGTGCTCCAGCGTGACCGTCACGCCCATTAAGGCGTCTTCTTCCACGTTGAT
>JAGCSD010000150.1 GCA_017964345.1 Clostridia bacterium | reverse complement strand
GAAAAACGGAAGTCGCTCTGCGCGCCATGTTCAAGGCGGTGATGAGCGGCAAGCAGGCGGCACTGCTCGCGCCGACCACCATTCTCGCGGAACAGCATTTTCAGACGCTGCAATCGCGCTTAGTCAATTTTGAAGCCGTGCGTGTGGAGAGCATCAGCCGATTCAAAACCTCGAAAGAGCAGAAAAAGATACTCGCCGACCTTGCGGACGGCAAAATCGATATGATTGTCGGCACGCATCGGCTGCTGGGCAAAGACGTGCGGTTCAAACGTCTGGGGTTGCTTGTCGTGGACGAGGAACAGCGATTCGGCGTAAGGCACAAGGAGAGGATCAAAGAGCTCAAAACCAACATCGATGTGTTGACGATGTCCGCCACACCGATCCCGCGCACGCTGAACATGGCGCTTTCCGGCATCCGTGATATGAGCCTGCTCGAAACGCCTCCGCAGGAGCGTTATCCCGTGCAGACCTATGTGCTCGAATACGCGGATACGATTGTGCGCGACGCCGTTTTGCGGGAGATCGACCGCGGGGGACAGGTGTTTTATCTGTTCAACCGCGTACAGGGGATCGACTTGTTTGCCGAGCATCTGCGCACGCTCGTGCCACAGGCTCGCATCGCTGTGGCGCACGGACAGATGGATGAAAAACTGTTGGAAGAGGTCGTGCTGGATTTTTACAACGGCGCGTACGACGTTTTGCTTTGTACGACGATCATTGAAAACGGCGTGGATATTCCCGGCGCCAACACGATCATCGTGCAGGACGCGCACAGGCTGGGATTGGCACAGCTTTACCAACTGCGCGGGCGCGTCGGACGGTCTAACCGGCTGGCATACGCGTATTTCACGGTGCCGCCTCTGCATTCGCTGAGCGAAGACGCGGTCAAACGACTGAAAACGATCGAAGAATTCACGCAAATGGGTTCGGGCTTCAAGATCGCTCTGCGCGACCTGGAGATCCGCGGCGCGGGCGATCTGCTCGGCGGGGAACAGCACGGGCATATGTCCCGCATCGGCTATGATCTGTACTGCAAAATGGTGCGGGAAAGCGTGGATGAGGGGCTCGGCAGAAAAAAGGAAGAAACGCCGTTTGCCGCGGTGGAGGTCAAAATCAACGCGTATCTGGACGATGATTGGATCTCCTCCGAAGCCGTTCGGTTCGCCACTTACCGGCGCATTTCCGAGCTGACGGACCGGGATGACGTAACCGAAATGCGGGAGGAGCTGACAGACCGGTTCGGTCCCGTTCCGCCCGCCGCGGACGCCCTGCTTTCGGTGGCGTATCTGCGGGCGCTGGGCGGGCGCGCGGGTGTTTCCGTCATCCGGCAGGAAAAGGATGATTTTGTGCTGTTCTTCCCCAAACCGGACTTAAAACGCATCCTGCGGGCGGTTTCGGCCATGCCGGAGGATTGCCGCGTTTCAGCCGGCTCGGTGTTCTCTATTGCGTTAAAAACGGCGGGAAAAACCGATGCGGAAAAGCTGGCTTTGGCGATTTGCTTTCTTGAGAGAATCGAACAAGCGCCGGATATAAGTCCGAATACGGCGAATTTTTCGTGAAAAGCAACGGAAAAAAGCAAAAACTACTTGATAACTTTGCTGATTTCCTATATAATAAAAGAGCATTATTCCGATCAACGGAGGTATGAAAGAATGAAAAAACTCTTTGCGCTTGCACTGGCGCTGGTATTGGCGCTGAGCGCGTTCGTCGGCTGCGGTCTGACGGAAACGGACGATGACAATGTGGTCATTGCCACGGTCAACGGCACACCGATCCTGAAAGAGAAGTTCAACTCGGTCTACAACTATTACTATTATATCTATACGCAGTATTACGGTTATGACGCGGCCACGGCGACTTCGTCGCTCGACGGCATGAAAGCAGACATCCTTGCCGACCTCGTGGAGCAGGAACTGCTCAGCCAAAAAGCAAAGGAAGCCGGCTTCTTTGAATTCACGCAGGAACAGATCGACGCGGCGCAGAAGGTCATCGACGACGATAAACAGCAGTATATCGACAATTTGGTCGAGCAGTACAAGCAGGCGTTTGAAGGACAGATTGTACGCGGCAAAAACGACGGCGAAACCGACGAAGAATATTTCACACGCATCGCGGAGGAAAAGTATCTGAAAAACTTGGAAGAAAACGATACCTCTAACGAGACGATGCTTCAGGAACAGTTGGAGAGCGACGCGATCGAAGCGTTCAAAAAGGATTGCCTTAAGGATGTCGCCGTGCTGGAAAGCGACATTGTGACAAAATACAAGGAATCCGGCGACGAGCAGGCGGAAGCGCTTTCGACGGACAGCGATTTCGTTTCCGCTTACCAGAACGGGACCTATTCGCCTCTGATTTATTACCGTGCGGGCTATTCGCTGGTGCAGCACATTCTGATTAAGTTTGAGAGCGACGATGCCGCCACGCTGCAGGCGTATTATCAGACGCTGGACGAATACGACGAGCAGATCGCGGATTATAAGGACAAGATCGAGAACGAAACAGACGACGATATCAAAGCCGAAACGCAGGCGAGTCTGGATCAGGCGGAGGCTCAGCGCAAGGATATACAGGCGAAATATGACGCGGCTTTGGTAGCGGCGAAAGCCGGGATCCAGGAAAAGACAGACGCCATTTTGGCGTCCGATAAGGACGGCGACGAAGCCAAATTCATTGAAGTGATGCTGGAAAACACCGAGGACACCGGCATGAATACCGAGGATGCCGCGAAGAAAGGTTACCTT
>JAGCSD010000149.1 GCA_017964345.1 Clostridia bacterium | reverse complement strand
TTCCGATCGTTACGGCGGAGCAGGAAACCGAATCCCCGACCGCCGTACCTACCGAAGCTCCGACCGCCTCGGAACCGACTTCGGCACCGCCGAGCGGCGCCGTCAGGCTGTATGTGACCGGCGACGGCGTGAACGTGCGCGCAGGCGCGGGTACGGACAAAGAGCGCCTGACAACGCTGGCGCAGAATACGCCCGTCAACGGCTACCAGGAAGAAAACGGCTGGCGCTACATTGAATACGCTTCCGGGCGATACGGCTATATGCTTTCCCGCTTCTTGGGCAGCGAGCCGGTCCCGCGGGAAACACCGGCGCCGTTTGTCGCCCCGAACGAGCCGAAATACAATTCCAACACCGATATCAACGATAACGTATTCCTTGACGCGCTCGAATACACGGGCTATAACCTTGCCAAACATCGCGCCGACGGCAATATGTGGGTGTTCATTCTGGGCAAGTACAAGCAGGGAATGGGGTATCTCTCCGGAATGGGGTACGATTACGGCAGAACCAGCGGCTATGAGGTCAATGAACAGGGATATCCCGACATTGACCGCATGAAGAAGAACGGGGGTATGGTGTGCGCCTCGTACGTGACGTATGTCTACTTTAATTATCTGCCTCATGTCGCGGGGATCGATACGTCGCACCTGACGCGACCGGAAAACTCCTGTTCGGCGCAGTCCTGGCGCCTTGCCGCGGAGGACTGGGTGGCAAAAGGACTTTCCCGTAAAATCTCATTTACCGCACGCCGCAACAGCGACGGTACGATCGTTTTTAAGCCGGCGGAAACCGTTCCCACCGGTTCGATCGTCGTTTTTAAGAAATACGGCGCCTCGGATTGGGCGGATGCGCGGCATGTGTGTATTTATGCCGCAAACGCGGGAGGCTATCATTGGATGACGCATGTGGGCAACGAACGCGGCCCGGAAATGGTCACCATCGAGCACATGGGCTTTTCCGGGACTCCCGAAGTGCCGCTGGAGATCATCACGCCGCCGATCAGCTTTTCATAATCCATAGGCTCCCTGCCGGTTCAGGCGGGGAGCCGTTTTTCCTGAAAAAGGGGATTGACAATCACTGACGAATCATATATAATGAAACATACAAAAATAGGTTGATTGTATGCTTTTCAACTTTTTGGGAGGTAACTGTATGCGGAAGCATTTCGGATTCTGCCGTTTTTTCAGCCTCGTGCTGGCGGTTTCCATGGCAGTTTCCTGTTTGACGGCGGGTTTGTTCCCCGTTTCCGCTGTGGCGGAGGGGGAATGGATCGCCGAAGATCAGTCCATTATACAAGGGACGCAAACGGTCGAGGTCCCGATCCGGATCGGCGCCAACCCCGGCATCGTCAGCGCGCAGGTCGAAATCGGCTACGATGCGGAATATTTCACATTGACCGAGGTGCGCGACGGTCAAGCTTTGGGAACGGCAACACATACCGACAAGCTGACGAACAACCCGTATAAGCTGAGCTGGGAAAACGATACGGCGCAAACCGATTTTGCGGTGACCGATGCAGTCGTTGCCACGCTGGTGTTTTCCGTCGACGCGCAAACGCCCGTGGACACGTATACCGTTTCCGTTCATCCGGTAAGCGATAACACGATCAACGCCGCGCTGGAATATGTGCCGTTTACCGGCGCGAACGGGACGATCACGGTCGCCTGCGCGCAGCATAACTGGGCGCTTGACCATTATACGGCTCCGGAACCGGACTGCACGACCGGAAGCAAGGGCGTGTTCGTATGCTCGGTTTGCGGCGCGGAGGAAGAACAGGATATCGATCCGCTGGGGCATGACTATCAGGCGGGTACGGTCGTTCCGGCGACCTGCGCGGAGCAGGGGTATACGATTTACGTTTGCTCGCATGATGCAAGCCATACGGAGAAGCGCGATTATACCGCGATTGACTCTGACAACCATGATTTTCAGGCGGGCACGGTTGTTCCGGCGACCTGCACGGAGCAGGGATATACGATTTACGTCTGCTCGCATAATGCAAGTCATACGGAAAAGCGCGATTACACTCCGATAGACCCTGACAACCATGACTATCAGACCGTGGTAACGCCGCCGACGTATTATTCGCAGGGCTATACGACTTATATCTGTAAGCATGATCCGTCGCATACCTATGTCGGCGATTACACCGATCCGGTGGTGGATGAATCTTCCCCGACGGTGTTTGCCGAAACGGTACGCGGCAGCAAGGGTACGGATGTTCAAGTGAAAATCAGCATCCGCAATAACCCGGGTATTACCGGTGCCAAGATCCTTATTGGCTATGACGCCGGTGTGCTGACGCTGACAAATGTGGAAGACGGCGGTATTTTGGGCGAGAATGTATTTTCAGACATACTGACCGCCAACCCCTATGCGCTGGCGTGGGAAAATGATACCACTCTCATCAATTTTACGGAGGACGGCGTGATCGCCATTTTGACGTTCCACATTGACGACAATGCGGAAAACGGCGATGTAACGATTACCGTAACGCCTGATTGGGAGAATACATTAAGTGCAGGTTTAAGCGAAGTTCCGCTTTTGGGCGAAAACGGAACGGTCACGATTGCTCCTCCCTACAAGGTGGGCGACGTGGACGGCAACGGCAAGGTGGAGCCGAAAGATCGTGTTCTGCTTGCCCGCTATCTGGCAAAATGGGGCGGTGAGTATAATAACATTGACCTGCAAGCGGCGGATATTGATAAAAACGGCAAAGTGGAACCGAAAGACCGTGTTCTGCTTGCCCGCTATCTGGCAAAATGGGGCGGAGAATACGATACGTATTTTGAATAAAGCAGGTCGATCGGATACAAAAAGGAACATCGCGAAAACGATGTTCCTTCTTTTTATGTAAGGAATTATTTGCTTCTTACCGCGCCGCTGTCTTTGGCGGCTTGCGCCACGGCTTGCGCCACGGCGCGGGCGACGCCGCGGTCAAGCGCGTCGGGCAGGATCCTTTCGGGTGAAAGCGCGGGCAGATAGCCGGCAATCGCGTGAACGGCGGCGCGCATCATGGAACCGTTGATATCCGTGGCGCGCGCGTCGAGCGCGCCGCGGAAAATACCGGGGAATGCCAGTACATTGTTGATCTGGTTGGGATAGTCGCTCCGTCCTGTCCCCACGATGAACGCGCCTGCCGCTTTCGCGTCCTCGGGCATGATCTCCGGCACGGGGTTTGCCATGGGAAAAACAATGGCGTTGTCCGCCATGGACGCGACCATCTCTTTGCTAACGACGTTCGGCGCGGAAACGCCGATGAATGCGTCCGCTTTTTGCATGGCGTCTTTAAGCGAACCGGTTTTCTTTTCGCGATTCGTGCGCGTTGCCATTGCCGCCTGCGCGGGATTCATCCAGGGTTCGCCCTCGCAGAGCAGACCGGGCTTGTCGCAAACGAGCAGGGATTTGACGTTCAGCGACAGGATCATGTCGGCGATCGCAAGCCCTGCGCTGCCGGCTCCGTTGATGACAACGGTCATATTTTCCAACCGTTTGCCTGCGACCTTGGCGGCGTTTGTCAGCGCCGCCGCTACGACGATCGCCGTGCCGTGTTGGTCGTCATGGAAAACGGGAATGTCACACAGTTCCTTCAATCGCCGCTCTATCTCAAAGCAACGCGGGGCGGCGATATCCTCTAAGTTGATGCCGCCGAACGAGCCGGAAAGCAGGTAGATCGTACGCACTAATTCGTCGGTGTCTTTTGTTTTCAGGCACAGGGGGACGGCGTCCACGTCGGCAAACGCTTTGAACAGCGCGCATTTTCCTTCCATCACGGGCATTCCCGCTTCGGGACCGATGTCGCCTAATCCTAAGACCGCCGTTCCGTCGGTGATGACGGCAACCAGGTTCCCCCGGCGCGTGAGCGCAAAACTCTTGCTCAGATCCTTTTGCACTTCCAGGCACGCGCTTGCCACGCCCGGCGTATAGGCAAGCGACAGATCTTCGCGCGTTTCCATTTTCACACGGCATTCCATGCCGATTTTGCCCTGCCACTCGTAATGCTTTTTCAGAGATTCTTCCGCGTAATTCATTTTTTGACTCCTTTTTATTCTTCCAATATTATATAAGAACCCGTCGGATCGGTCAAATCGTTTCCGGCTTGACAGATGAAAAAAATTTTTTTACAATAAAATGTAACATTTTTGCCGCTTCAAGCGTTTTGATTACGAAAGGGGAAGGAGAAAGGGTATGACGTATTCCGACCAAGAATTTACCGCCATTATGGACGCGTACGGCGATATGGTGCTGCGCATCTGTTTTGTGCGGCTCGGACGTATGGCGGACGCGCAGGACGCGTTTCAGGACGTGTTTTTGCTGCTCTACACCGCCAAAAACAAGCCGCGGGAGTCGTACCTCAAACCCTGGCTGATCCGCACGGCGTGCAACCGGTGTACGTCGCTTTTGCGCAAACGCCGCGAATGCGCGCCGCTTTCGGGCAACGAGCTCTTGCCGGAGGGCGACGTGCAGAACGGCGCGGTACGCGAGGCGGTCCTTTCCCTGCCCGACACCGTGCGCACGGCTGTCTATCTATATTATTTTGAAGAGCTTTCGACCGCGCAGATCGCTTCGATCCTGCAGACGTCGGAAAGCAACGTGCGCGTGCGGCTTCACCGCGGACGGGAAGCACTGCGCGAACAACTTAAGGAGGAGTGGCAGAATGAAAGCGTTTGATTCGATCAAGGCGG
>JAGCSD010000148.1 GCA_017964345.1 Clostridia bacterium | reverse complement strand
GTTTTTCGGAAACCGTTTGATACGCCGCGTTCAAACTGTCGCTTTTTAGACAGTTGTCTTCCACCGCGATAGCCTCACCGCCGTTTGCGCGTATCTCTTGCGCTACTTTTTCCGCAGCGGTGACGTTGATATCAAGCAGCGCCACTTTTGCGCCGCAAGCGGCAAGCGCCTCGGCAAAGCCGGAACAAAGCACGCCGCCTGCGCCGGTAATGACCGCAACTTTATTGCTTAAATCGATTTGAAAAGGTAATTTCATTTCTTTTCTCCTTTCTTAATAGCTTCCCACAGACCGTTGATATAAGAAGCGCCAAGCGCGCGATCATACAATCCGTAGCCGGGACGGCGATCTTCACCCCAAATGTTTCGTCCGTGATCGGGGCGCGTGTAGCCGTCAAAACCGTTATCGCTGAGCGCTTTCAAAATACCGTACATATCGAGCGAGCCGCACGCCGTCGGGTGGGGGCTTTCATGGAACGCGCCGTCGCCGGTAAAGCGAATGTTACGCGCGTGCAGGAAATGAATTCTTCCCATTTTTGCATACTTAGCGGCAAATTTGACGATATCGTTTTTCGGATCGCATCCGAGCGAACCGGTGCAAAGCGTCAGTCCGTTATAGACGGAATCCACCTCGCTAAACATCCGGTCGATATTTTTTTCTCCCGTGATAATGCGGGGCAGACCGAACATGCTCCACGGCGGATCGTCCGGGTGGATCGCCATTTTGACGTCGCATTCCTCACAGACGGGAATGATCTTTTTGAGGAAATAGATCAGATTCCGCATCAATTGTTCTTCATCGATCGACTTATAGGCGTTCAGCAGCCCTTGAAGCTGTTCCTTGGTATAACTCTCGTCCCAACCGGGCAAAGACAATTCTCCCTTGGCGGGATCCATCGCGTTGACGGTCTCCTGATCGTAAGCAAGGGAAGTGGAACCGTCCGCGTTTAAATGCTTCAGATCACTGCGGAGCCAGTCAAACACCGGCATGAAATTATAGCAAATCACCTTGACGCCCGCTTTTCCGAGGTTACGGATCGTTTGACAATAATTGTCGATCAGTTTGTCGCGCGAAGGCGCACCCATTTTGATATCCTCATGCACGGGAACGCTTTCAATGACTTCCATTTTCAGTCCTTTGTCATTGACCTTTTTTTTAAGCGCCAAAATTCGTTCCAGCGGCCATACCTGCCCGACAGGAACGTCGTAAATAGCGGTCACCACACCGGACATCTGCGGAATTTGCCGGATGTGATCCAAAGTGACGGGATCGTTCTCGCCATACCAGCGGAATGTCATATCCATTTGTCATTTCTCCTTTCTAAAAACCGAAATATTCTTTGGCGTTCCGATAGGACACGGCTTCGATCAGATCGCCGCAATCGGGATCAAATTCACCGTTTTCCACCCATGCGCCGACTTCACCGCAGAGGATACGGCGGAAGAAATCAAACCGCACATAGGAAGTGAACGAGCGAGAATCGGTCAGCATACCGATAAAGCGCCCTAAAAGCCCGGCGTCGGCAAGCGCGTGGATCTGCGCGCGGATGCCGTCCACATGGTCGTTGAACCACCAGGCGCTTCCGAGCTGCATTTTGCCGGGCGTGTCGCCCGCAAAGGCGCCGAGCAGGGAAGAGAGCATATCGTTGACCGTATTGTTCAAGCAGTAGACGATCGTTTTGGGCAATTCGCCTTCCTGCTGAATTTCATCGAAAATGCGTGCCAAATGCGCCGCGGATACCGGATCGCCGACCACGTCGATACCGCAATCGGCGCCAAGGCGCGCGAATAAGCGGGAATTGACGTTGCGCAGCGGCGCCATGTGTAATTGCATGACCATGCCGCGTTTCGCGTAACGCACGGCGAAAAAGCGCGTCATAAAGTCGGTATAGCGATCCAGCAGCGCTTTATCGACTTTTTGCCCGTTTTTAACAAGTTCAAACGCGCGTGAGGCGTCTTCAAACGTACCTTTTTCAGGCGGAAGCGTGTTCAGCGCGTGATCCGTTACGCGGCAGCCGAGCGAAACGAAATAATCAAGACGTTTTTCCAAAACATCCAGCAGAACGGGAAAAGACGTGATCTCGGTGTTTTCCGATTTGCCCAGCCGCTCTAAATAGGGAAGAATGTCGTCCCGGTTCAGACCAAAGCAAATAATGTCGGGACGGAACGTCGGCAATACCTTCACAAAGAGATTTTGCATTTGCTTATGATAGGCTAAATCGTCGGCGGGATCATCGGTCGTGCAAATCACCTTGACGCCGCACCGACGGATCAGATCCTGCGCGGAAAAACCGCCGGAAGCGATTTTTTCATTCGCTTCGCGATAAATCGCGGCGGCGCTTTTGTCATTCAGCGGCCGATTGATCCCGAAAAGCTGCTTTAATTCCATGTGCGCCCAGTAATAAAGGGGATTGCCGGGAGCATAGGCGAGCGTCTGCGCGAATTTTCGGAATTTTTCTTCATAGCTCGCGCTGCCGGTGATGTACGCTTCGTCCACACCGTTCTGCCGCATAGCGCGCCATTTGTAATGGTCGCCTGCCAGCCACAATTCACCAATGTCGGTAAACTGCTTGTTTTCGGCAATTTCCTTGGGATTCAGGTGGCAGTGATAGTCAATGATCGGCTGCGCTTTGGCGTGGTTCTCGTATAACTTCTGCGCGGCTTTACTGCCGAGCAAAACATCATCCCCGAAAAATTTTTTCATATAGGTTCTCCTTTCAGCGGTATGGTCATTCCGTTTGAATCATACATCGTCAGCAGAACGCGAACAGCGCGCCATGCTTCCCGAAGCGAAATCGGCATATCCTTTTTTCCTTGCGTAAGGCGGGAATAAAAGTCTTCAAATAAAATTCTGTGCCCAACGTCCCAGTACGACTTGCCGTTTTTGACGGAGCCCTCGTCAAGAATATGCTGCGCCTCGCCGTTGATAAACAGATCTTTATCGTGAAGCGAAATCGTCATGTTCTCGCACTGCAGCGTCAGAGAAACCGGCTCGTCCGTCCCGTTTGCGGTGGTGGCGTAGAAGAAGCCGTGCGCGCCGCCG
>JAGCSD010000016.1 GCA_017964345.1 Clostridia bacterium | reverse complement strand
CTGCTCGGCGCCGCAAACGTCAAGGCGATCGACATCGATCCTGCGGCGGTGCGCGTGGCGCGGGAAAACATGGCGCGCGGAAACTTCCCGATCCCCGTTGTCTGCGGCAATCTTTTGGAAGAAGATTTCGGCGCGGTCGATCTGATCGTCGCCAACATCATTGCCGACGCGGTGATGCGTTTGGCGCCGGGCGCGCACAAACATCTGAAACCGGGCGGTATCTATATCACTTCCGGTGTGATCCGCGAACGCGCCGACGAGGTGCGCGCGAAAATACTGTCGGAAGAGTTTATTCTTGAAAAAGAGGAAACACGCGGCGAATGGACCGCGTTTGTGTGGAAAAAAGCATGACCGATATGATTGACATGCGCAACGTTTCGTACCGTTACGAGGAAGACGGGCGCGACGTGCTTCAAAATATAAACCTGACCGTTCATACGGGCGAGTTCGTGTGCGTGCTCGGACATAACGGGTGCGGCAAAAGCACACTCGCCAAGCTGATGAACGGGCTGTTTCAGCCTACCGCGGGCACCGTTCTGGTGAGCGGTATGGATACGCGAAGCGAAAATGATATCTTCCGTGTACGCGCCTGCGCGGGCATGGTATTTCAGAATCCGGACAACCAGACGGTGGCGACGGTCGTGGAAGAAGATGTGGCGTTCGGACCGGAAAACATCGGCGTGCCGCAGAAAGAGCTGCGCGACCGGGTGGATCGGGCGCTGGCGGCGGTGGGCATGAGCGCGTACGCCAAAAAAGAGCCGCACCGCCTTTCCGGAGGGCAGAAACAGCGCGTCGCCATTGCCGGCGTGCTGGCGATGGAACCGAAACTGTTGATTTTAGACGAAGCTACCGCCATGCTCGATCCGCGCGGACGGGAAGAGGTCCTTTCCACCGTGAAGAAGCTCAATCGCGAAAAACAGATCACGGTGGTGTGGATCACGCATTTTATGGAAGAAACGGTGGAAGCCGACCGTCTTTTGATCATGGATCAGGGACGTATTTGCTTAGAAGGTACGCCGCGGGAGCTGTTTGCTCACACGGAGGATCTGCGCGCGCTGAAGCTGGAAACACCGCCTGCCGCGCAGATCGCGCAGACGTTGCGCGAACACGGCATAGATGTGCCGAACGATATTTTGACGCCGGAGGAGTTGACGGACGCATTATGGGCATTTCGATCCAAAACCTGACGCACGTCTATCATCCCGGCTCGCCGTTCGCCGTGGATGCCGTTCATGACGTGGATCTTGAGATCTCCGACGGCGAATATGTTTGTGTGATCGGGCATACGGGCAGCGGAAAGAGTACGCTGGTCCAGCACTTGAACGGACTTCTGCGCGCCACAAGCGCCGACAAAATGGAGATAGAGGGCATCGATCTGCTTCAAAAAAAACCGGATTGGCGCGCCCTGCGCCGCCGCGTGGGAATGGTATTTCAATATCCGGAATACCAGTTGTTTGAGCAGACGGTGTTTGACGATATCGCTTTCGGACCGAAAAATATGGGGGTGGAAGGCGACGAGCTGACCGCCGCCGTGCGTGACAGTATGCGCTTGGTGGGACTTCCCGAGGAAACGGAACAAATGTCGCCGTTTGAGCTTTCCGGCGGACAGCGCCGCCGTGCCGCGATCGCGGGCGTGCTGTCCATGCGCCCGCGGGTGCTGGTACTGGATGAACCGATCGCGGGATTGGATCCGACCGGCAAACAGGATATCTTGCGCGTGATCGACGCGTACCACAGCAAGACGCGCGCCACGATCATCATGATCTCGCACAATATGGACGATATCGTGTCGGTCGCCGGCCGCGTGATCGTCATGCACGAGGGCAGAAAGGTGCTTGACGGTTCGCCCGAGGACGTGTTTTCCGATCCCGACCGCATTTTGGCGCTCGGGCTGGGACTGCCTACCGTTTCCCGTATCGTGCGGGAAATGAACGCCCGCGGAGATCATATCCCCGCTTCCGTTTGCCGGAAGGAAGACCTCGTTCGCTTTTTAACGGAGGGACGCGCATGAGAGAAATGACGCTCGGGCAGTATTACGCCGTCAACAGTCCGGTCCATGCGCTGGATCCGCGCACGAAGATCCTGTCGGTCATTTCCATGATGGCGCTGATCTTCCTTTGCCGCACGTTCTGCGGACTGGCGGCGTGCGCCTGCTTTGTGCTTGCCGTCAGCTTTGCCGGGCATATTCCGCTCTCCAAAATGATGAGCAGCCTGAAAGCCATTTACTTTTTGCTTCTGTTCACGTTTCTGCTCAACGTGTTTTTTAACCAAAGCGGCGCGGTCTTGTGGCAGTGGGGTATTTTGAACTTGACCTCAGGGGGGATCAAGCGCGCGCTGTTTATGGCGCTGCGGCTCGTTTTGCTTGTGACCGGCGCGGGACTGCTTTCCTTTACCACCTCGCCCATTGAGTTGACCGACGGGCTGGAAAGCTTGATGACGCCCCTGAAAAAACTGCGTTTCCCGGCGCACGAGATCGCTATGATGATGAGTATCGCCCTGCGGTTCATTCCGATTTTAACGGAGGAAACCGACAAGATCCGCAAGGCGCAGACCGCGCGCGGGGCGAATTTTGACAGCGGGAGCCTGTATAAACGCGCCGGGGCGGTGGTGTCCCTGCTCGTACCTCTGCTTGTCAGCGCGTTTCGCCGGGCGGAGGAACTTGCCATGGCGATGGAAGCCCGCTGTTATCACGGTGGGGAAGGGCGCACACGATTAAAGGTGCTTCGGTTTCACGCGTCGGACGCTGTGGCGGCGGCAGTCGTTCTGGCGTTGGCGGCATTCATCGCGGCGGATCAAACGGTCATCGTTTCGCTTCTGCCGGATTGGACGGGCTGAGCCATGCGTATTGCCTTTTTAGTAGAATACGACGGCACCGCCTACGCCGGTTGGCAATTGCAAAAAAATGACGTGACCGTCCAGCAGAAGATCGAGGAAGCGCTGTTGCCGCTGGGCAAGGGGCGTATTCCCGTCTTCGGCGCGGGTCGTACCGACGCCGGCGTTCACGCGCGCGGGCAGTGCGGGCATTTTGATCTGGAAACAAATATTCCGGCGGAGAAATTTGCGTTTATCCTGAATACGCATCTGCCCCCGGACATTCGCGTAACCAAGAGCTGGCAGGCGGAGGAAGGCTTTCACTGCCGTTTTTCCGCCAAGGGTAAGCGGTACGTCTACCGTGTGTGGAACGCGCCGCACGCGTCCGCGCTGATGGGGCGTTTTACGACGCACGTTCCGGAGAAACTGGATGTTGCCGCGATGGAGCAGGCGGCGCGCGTGCTTGTCGGCACGCACGATTTTGCCGCGTTCTGCGCCGCAGGCGGAAGCGCCAAGACGACCGTGCGAACGGTCAGCCGCTTAGAGATCGCTGAAAAAGACGGGCTGATCACTTTCACGGTGGAGGGAAACGGCTTTTTGTACAACATGGTACGCATCCTCGTCGGCACGCTGATCGAAGTGGGCAAGGGTAAAAAAACACCGCAGGATGTGGAAACCATCCTCTCCGGCGGCGTGCGCAAGTATGCCGGCATGACTGCCGAAGCCAAGGGACTGACGCTGGATGAGGTATTCTATTAAAAAAGGAAACGGATATGGAGAAGAAGACGATCGTCTTGACGGGCGCCAGTGACGGTATCGGCGCGGCGGCGGCAAGAAAACTCGCGGAGATGGGGCATCTTGTCATTCCCGTGGGCAGGAATAAGGACAAGACGGCGCGGATCGCGCGCGAACTGCACGCGCCCTGCCTGACGGCTGACTACACGCATTTGGATTCGGTGGCGCGCTTAGCGGAAGAGCTTAAAAAGCTGGGGCGTATCGATGTGCTTGCTAATAACGCCGGCGGCGTACAGAAGGAGAGAACGCTGACCGCGGACGGCTTCGAACGCACGTTCCAGATCAACGTCTTAGGCGCGTTTTTGTTGACGAATCTGCTTCTTGACACGCTTTGCGCTTCACACGCGACGGTCATTCAGACGTCCAGCATCGCGGCGAATCTCTTTTCGCAGAACTTCTCGGTCGGCGACTGGCAGAATGAGCGCGCGTATTCGCCCTTTACGGCATACGGAAGCGCCAAACTGGAAAACATTCTGCTTACGCGCGCTCTGCATAAGCGGTTCGGAGAGAAGGGCGTCGCGGCGGCGGCGTTCGAGCCGGGTGTAGTGCGCACGAACTTTGCTGCCGAGTCCACAGGTTTTGTGAAATTCTGCTATCATTCGCCCTTAAAATACTTTTTTACGATCTCACCCCAAACAAGCGCCGAGCGATTGATCTTTTTAGCGCTGGGCATACCGGGCGAGACCTTTATTCCCGGTGAAACATACAGCGGCAAACGCCTTATGAACGTGAAGTTTCGTGATGAAAACGGCGCGGCCGCCGACGCCTTGTGGAACGCTTGTACACAGATGACAAAAGGATATCTGCAAAATCAATAGAGAACAGCATGGTAACGCCGCGTGTTCCCGCTGAGGACGCGCGGCGTTTTTCGCGCCATAAAGACGTACGTTATCAGTTGATTCGTTACCGGTCAAGCCTTTTTATTCAATTCCTTTTTTAAGTGCTTGAGGATCCGCTTTTCCAAACGTGAAATATAGGATTGGCTGATGCCCAAACGGTCAGCGACCTCCTTTTGCGTCAGATCGCGTTTTTGACCGATGCCGTAGCGCAGCGTGATGATTTCCCGTTCCCGCGCAGGCAGGACGGCAATCGCACGGCGCAGGGCGGCGACTTCTTCGCTCTCGTCAAGCCCCCGACAGACGATATCCGGCTCGGTACCGAGAATATCGGAAAGCAGGAGTGTGTTGCCGTCCCAATCGACTTTCAGCGGCTCGTCGAGGGACACCTCGCTTTTCAGTTTGGACGTGCGGCGCAGAAACATCAGGATCTCATTTTCGATACAGCGCGAAGCGTAAGTCGCCAGTCGGATCTGCTTGTCGCAATCGTATGTGTTGACCGCCTTGATGAGTCCGATGGCGCCGATGCCGGTCAGATCTTCTACCGAAACGCCGGTGTTCTCGAATTTTTTGGCGATATAGACGACAAGGCGCAGGTTGTGTTCGATTAACGTACTGCGTGCGGAGGGATCCCCGCGTTTCAGACCGTCCAGCGCGCGGTTTTCCGCTTCGCCCTCCAAGGGCGGCGGCAGAGTTTGTCCCGTCCCGACGTAATATACGCCCGGAGCAAACAATGCGCGGAGTTTTGCAAGGAGTTTTTTGAACATATCAGATTCGTTCCTTTATCAGGTCGGGATGAAGCAGAGCGCGCACGCCTCCGTGAAACGGACGGTCACACAATGCCACGATGCATCGCACGGGCGTTACGGTGTCCCCGCGGTGCAGATATACGTTGTTCGGGCGAAAGCCGATCAGTGCGCCTTCGGTTTCTACCGCGCGATAGGGGATCAGGAGCGGCTTTCCCGGTGTTTCTTTCAATGCGCCGCGCTCGACCTGCACGACCGGTAAACCCGCGTAATAGAGGGCATTCCCGCTGTCAAACAGCGCAGGCAGGCATGTATGCCCGATCTGCAGGATCGCGTACAGGTCAGCCGCTTTGCCGCGGTGCAAAAACAGGCTCATCAGGCGGTACAGCGCCGCGGAGCCGAGCAAAGACAGAAGCGCCAGCAGAAACACGCCGTCCTCGCGGTAAAACAGACCGTCCACCGATCGCCCTGCCAGCCGCACCAGCCCGTAGAGCGCTCCGAACAGCAGTGCACACGCCCCGGCGGACAACCCCAGCTCGCGCAGACGCCGAATGCGAAATGCCGGCAGTACCATCAGAAAAACCGCCGCCAAGCGGCAGGGGAAAAGGGAAAATCCTTCCCAGAGCGGTACCAGACACGCGCACACCGCGCCGATCAGCGCCGCCGCGGCGGGGCGGCGAAGCGGCAGACCGGTCAGCTTTCCCGCCAGCAGCAGGATGATGTAATCTGCCGCAAAGTTTTCAAGCAGTACCAGTTCCACATAGACCGTCATACGCCTCATTCCCTTCCGTGCCGTCATTGTATCATGGTTTGCCTTTGCGTTTTGTCGCTTTGCGGGGAAGAAAAAGGGCGAAAAACGAAAGGGGTAAGCCGGATAAGGAAGGAATCCGAAAACAAGATTACAACCACATTTATCAGGCGAAGTAAAGACAAAAAACAAAGCATAAGGACAAGAGTTAAAAACGGCTCTTGTCCTTGTGTTTATGCGAATTTTTCGCCCGGGAATTTTTTGTTGCTTTTTTGCAAGTACTCTATTGATTTTTATTGGCAGGTCTTCCGGTATGATATCGAAATTGTCATCAAATTTATTGCTGTCAAATTTAAAAAAATGACGGCGCCTGCTTTTTGCGATACCACTGCCACTGCTTGCAGACGTTGTTTGCAATAGACCACATAAAGCCTAAAACGCTTCTTTGTATCGCAGATCAGGCACCGATCTGCACAGTTAAAGTATTTCCCGTGAAAGGTCTTCCGCATCGGCGACAGTGTTCGTCTTGGATTGGCTGAAATTGAAGACAGTCTTTGATATTTCCGATATTTTTCCATCAAAAAGTATATTTACCGCCCCCGCTTTTTCTTTTTTTAGATTCTTCTGCCTATATAGTGATTGGAATGTGAAGTAGGTTGACGAAATAGAAGAAAATCTTTACCGCTGAATCTTGCGGAAGCAAGGACAGCCGAGAGTATTATAACGAAATCTGCAAATACCGCTTTAAGGAAACGCTAAAATTTTTTCTGTTCACAAACGCGTTGCATACAAGAACAAAAGGAAAAGAGGGCGGTTTATGTGTCTTTCACAAACCGTCCTCTTAATCATACACCTATGTGATTCATTTTTTGTGTGCGGTCAGCACGCGGCAGATTACGTCAAACACCTTGTCGCGCCCCAAATGCGCACCGGCTTTTTCCATGCGCGCGGTGTATTGCTCGCGATTGTTATACAGCGCACGGATGGCGTCGACCAGCCGGTCGTCGGTCATGTTTTCTTCCAGAAGAGTTTCGGCATAGCCAAGAGAGGTAAATTCTTCGGCGTTGATGAGCTGATCTCCGCGGGAATGCAGGGCGGGGAGGGGAATGAGCAGCATAGGCTTGTGTAGCGCCAAAAACTCGTTGATGCTGTTGCTTCCCGCACGGGATACGACGATATCCGCTAATTGCATGATGTCCGGCAGTTCTTCTTTCACATACTCCCGCTGAATATAACCCGGTTCGTTGATGCTCT
>JAGCSD010000147.1 GCA_017964345.1 Clostridia bacterium | reverse complement strand
GCCCGAAGACCTCACGCGCGTGGCGGACGAGCTGCCCGAAGGGGTGCTGAAACACAAGCTGACGGATATGGCGCGCCTGTTTTCCGCTTATCAGGACGTACTCAAAAACGGGTACACCGACAACGCCGACCGCCTTTTAACGGCGCAATCGCTTTTACCGCTCTACCATCCGTTGGATCGCTCCGTCGTGTTTTTGGACGGATTCGACGTATTCACCTCCCGCCTGTATCAGTTCATCACGGCGCTTTTGTGCCGGTGCGACGTGGTGATCGCCCTGTCCGACGCGGAAGGCGGAAGCGACCGCGCCGCGTATGAAATCTTTGAACAAACGAAGGAAAAACTGCTTACCTGCGCGCGCGACGCGGGCACGGAAGTCAAAATCGAGCATATCCCCTTCGCCGCATCCGGCAGGTCGGACGAGATCCTGTTCCTGCAAAACGCCTTTTACGCGCGCAAGCCGATGATTTTCCCCGGCACGCCCGCAAATCTTGCGCTGAATCAATACGCATCCCCTGTTGACGAAGTGATCGGCACGGCGGAAGAAATTGCCCGCGGAGTGCGTACCGGCGCGCGTTTTCGGGACTATGCCGTGCTTTGTAACGATTTACCCGCTTACTCTCCGGTTATTTCCAACATTTTTACCCGTTACGGTATCCCCGTTTATACCGACGTCAAACATGACATCACCACGCACCCGGTGGCGATGTATCTGTTTTCCCTGCTCAAATGCGCGCTGTTTCATTTCCGTCCCGACATCGTAAGCGACTACCTTCTGTCAAATCTTACCCCGGTTTCACGCGAAGACGCCGACCGGTTCTTATCCTTCATCAAGGAAGCCGGCGTGACCGGTTATGAACTGGAAAAAGGGTTGTATGAAAAACGCGGTGACGACGAGGCGCAGGCGGCGTTCGACCGCGTGCGGCTGATGCTCATTCCCCCTCTGCAAGCGTTTTCTTCCTGCCTGTTTTCATGCAAGAACGCGCGGGAAATGGCGTCCTGCTGTTATGATTTTCTCCTGGGACAGGGCGTATACGAACGCATCGACGCGCTCGTGGACAAATACGAATCTTCAGATTATTTCGCGCTTTCCGACGTAACGGCGCAGCTGTGGAACACTGTTGTGCGACTGCTAAACGACATGAGCCGTCTGTTAGGCGATCAGATCATTACGCCCAAAGCGTTTTATGAAACGCTTTTTGAGGGCTTTGCCGCTTCCCCCGTTTCCACGATTCCGAGCGTATTGGACTCTGTGACGTTCGGTGATCTCAAAGCGGCGCGGGAAGCGCGGATCAAGCACATTTTCATCATTGGCGTAAACGAAGGCATAATTCCGGCGGTCTTTTCCGACGACCGCTTGGTCACGCCGCAGGAAAGCGATATTCTGACCGCGCACGGCATGGAACTGGCGCACACCGCCGGCACGGAGGACGCGCGCATCCGCTATCAGGTCTACGCCGCGTTCACGCAGGCGGAAGACACGTTGACCGTTTCCTGCCCGTTGTATTCCGCTTCCGGCGCGTCCTTGCGTCCCTCGCGCCTGTTCGCGCGCCTGAAAACGCTGTTCCCGCGGTTGCCTATAGCCGCGCCCGCGCCGCGCACACCGCGGGAGGAGATGAACGAACCGTTTACCTCCTCTCAGTTAAAATGGGCGCTGGCGCAGGATCGGCTCGCCTCGCCGGAAAGCAAACTGCTCTACGAACACCTGAAAAACGAAGGCGATCCCGTCGCTTCGTTTCTTGATTTTGCGCTCAAAGGCAAGGAAGACGCCCTTTCGCCGGGGCTGGCGCGAACGCTTTTCGCTCCCGAAAAGGCGGTAAGCGTTTCCCGCTTGGAAACGTTTGCGTCCTGTCCGCTCAAACACTTTTTCGAGTACGGCTTGCGTCCGGCGGAAGACAAGGAGTTTACGGCTTCCGCCGTCGACGTGGGCACGCTGATCCACGGCACGCTCGAAAGCTTTGTCCGCGAATCGCGGGGACAGGATCTGTCGCAGGAAGCCTGCACAAGTCTTGTGGCATCGCTGTTTGACAAAAAACTGCCGGATACGCACTTCGGCGCGTTCCTCTCCACCGCGCGTCAGCGCGCTTTGAACGACAACCTGCGGGCGTTGACCTGCCGCTGTGCCTGGGAGATCAAACAGCAGCTTGATGCGTTTGAACCTATCGGGGAAGAGATTTCGTTCGGCTATGACAAGTACGCGCCTCTTCGTATTGAAACCGCCTACGGCACTTTGCTTTTCAAAGGGAAAATCGACCGGGCGGACAAATGCGAACGTGACGGAACGGTATATCTGCGCATCGTGGACTATAAGACGGGCAGTAAAACTTTCTCCGACGCGGCGGTCGAAAGAGGAACCGATCTGCAGCTTATGATGTACATGAACGCTCTGCTCGCGCACTATCCGGAAGGCAGACCCGCCGCCGCCTACTATATGCAGGTAAGTAAGGAAGCCGAAAAAATGCTTTCCGGCAAGGCGCTCGCGGATTTTGCCGAAAAAGGTATCAGCGAGGAAGCCTTCGCCGCCCTTTTGCAGAAAGCAAGCGACAGCGCGCACCGGCAGACGGAGGGCATTCTGTCGGGCGATATC
>JAGCSD010000146.1 GCA_017964345.1 Clostridia bacterium | reverse complement strand
TTTGGCTTTCTTTTGCAATTCGGGAATCGTCAGCGCGCCGCAGTTGCACATGGTGGAACGCACCTTGCTCAGCGACAGCGCCACGTTGTCCTTCAGACTTCCGGCATAAGGAACGTAGGAGTCTACGCCCTCTTCAAAGGAGAGTTTTTTATCCCCGCCCAAATCATATCGCTGCCAGTTGCGCGCGCGGGCGGAGCCTTCGCCCCAGTATTCCTTATAGTACGTGCCGCTGATGCTCACTTTGTTGCTCGGACTTTCATCAAAGCGGGCGAAATACCGTCCCAGCATAACGAAATCCGCGCCCATGGCAAGCGCCAGCGTAATATGATGATCGTATACGATACCGCCGTCGGAACAAACGGGAATGTATACGCCGGTTTCCTCAAAATACTTGTCGCGCGCGGCACAAACCTCGATCAGTGCGGTAGCCTGTCCCCTGCCGATTCCTTTGGTTTCCCGTGTAATGCAGATCGATCCTCCACCGATGCCCACTTTGACGAAATCCGCTCCGCACTCCGCCAAAAAGCGGAAGCCCTCGGCATCCACTACGTTGCCCGCTCCTACCTTCACATCATCGCCGTACTTTTGACGGATCCAGGAAATCGTGCGCTTCTGCCATTCGGAAAAACCCTCGGAAGAATCGATGCACAGCACGTCCGCGCCGGCTTCCAGAAGCGCCGGTACGCGCTGTTCATAATCCCGCGTATTAATACCCGCGCCGACCACATAGCGTTTATGCCGGTCAAGAAGTTCGTTGGGATTCTGCTTGTGACTGTCATAGTCTTTGCGAAAGACCATATACCGGAGATTCCCCTCTTCGGAAATGATGGGCAGAGAGTTTAATTTATTGTCCCAAATAATATCGTTGGCTTCCTTGAGCGTGGTGCCTTCCCGTGCCCAGATCAGCTTGTCAAACGGTGTCATAAACGTGTTCACCGGCGTATCAAGCGCCATACGGCTGACGCGATAGTCACGGCTGGTAACAATGCCGAGCAGTTTACCGTTCGCCGTGCCGTCCTCCGTAACGGCTATAGTGGAATGCCCCGTCCTTTCCGTTAAAGCGATGACATCCGCCAGCGTGTCGTCCGCGCGGATGTTGGAATCGCTTGTCACGAAGCCCGCCTTGTAACTTTTGGCGCGGGAAACCATGGCGGCTTCATCTTCCACCGATTGCGAACCGTAGATGAACGCCACACCGCCCTCGGTGGCGAGCGCCACGGCAAGGCGGTCCCCCGAAACGGACTGCATGATGGCGGAAACCATCGGGATATTCATGGTAATGGCAGAGGCTTCGCCGCGTCGAAATTTCACAAGCGGGGTCTTAAGAGATACGTTGGCAGGTACGCATTCCGAGGATGAATAGCCCGGGATCAAAAGGTATTCGTTAAAGGTGTGCGAAGGTTCTTGGATGAAAGTTGCCATCTGCTGTCCTTTCTCCGCTAAACGCGGTTGATACAAGATGTTGTATGTATTGTACAAGAAGAACCACAATCTGTCAAGCGGAATCGGGTCATTCCCGCTTCTTCTTTTTTCGCCGGATCAGGCGCAGAAGGAATCGTCCCAGCGCCGCCAGTGCGAAGACCGCGATAGTCAGCAGAAGAGATCGAAGCACTTCTTCGGACGTAAATTCTATGGTGTTCTGCGCAAGCAAAACAAAGATCGAAAGCAAATGCACCGCAACTCCCCCTTTTATGAAAGTAAAACGACGGTTTACGTTTTGCGGAATTTATAGTATAATACCGAACGAAAAGGAGGTGTGCCGTGTGACAGCGCCGGTTTTTGCCGTTTCCGTCGGAAGCTTGGCGGAATTCTGCTTTCCGCAGGGTTCGCTCGGCGCCCTGCCGACCTTAGAGCGGATGCAAGAGGGTACCAAAGCGCATAAGCATCTGCAAAACCTGTACGCGGCGGACGAATCCATTCGCTATCAGCGGGAAGTTCCTCTGACGCACACCGAATCATACACGGATTTCACCCTGCTGGTACAGGGACGCGCGGACGGCATTATCACGGACGGCTCCGGCGTCTGCCTCCACGAGATCAAGTCCACCTACACGCCCGCCGCGTCCATCGAAAAGCCGCTCAAAGACGCGCACAAGGCGCAAGGCATGATCTACGCCTGTTTCTACGCCGCGCAGAACGGGCTGAACACCATTCGCCTGCGCCTGACATACATCTGCCTTCCCCATCACGAAACCGTGGATCTTGAATATACTTTTTCGCTTGCTTCTTTGGAAACGTTTTGGCAAGATGTGTTATCCGCCTACGCTTCGCTGATCCGCCGCCGTCTGAAGGACACGCAGGCGCTCAAGGAAACAAGCGCCGCTCTTGCCTTCCCGTTCGCGTCTTTCCGCAAAGGACAGCGCGAAGGCGCCGCGCAAGTGTACACAGCGATCAAAAAAGGAAAAAACCTGTTCCTGCAAGCGCCCACCGGCGCGGGAAAAACGTTGATGACGCTCTTTCCCGCGATCAAGTGTATCGGCGAGGAACCCGCCAAACTGTTGTGCTTAAGCGCTAAGACGCAAACACGCGCCGTCACGCGCCGGACGCTTGAACAGCTCCGCGCGCAGGGACTGAAGATCAAGACCTGCGAGATTTCCGCAAAAGCGAAGGTCTGTTTGCAGGAAGTGCAGGACTGCGTGCCCGAAGCGTGCCCCTATTCCCTTGACTTTTTCAAGAAACTGCACGACGCTCTGCCCGCGATTTTGGAGGAGGATGATTTTTCTTCATTGCGGATCCGCGAGCTGGCGGAAAAATACGAGATTTGCCCGTACGAGCTGTCTTTGGCGCTTTCGGACGAAAGCCACGTCATTCTGGCGGATTACAATTATTTTTTCGATCCGGTCGTTTATTTGCGCCGCCTGTTTGAAAGCGACGAAACGGTGATCGTGCTGGCGGACGAGGCGCACAACTTAGCGGAACGGTGTCTGGATATGTACTCCGCTTTTTTGTCCGCGTCCGACGTGCGCGCCGCGCGCAAAACGCTTGATAAAAACAGTAAGCTCTACCGCGCGCTCGGGCGGCTGACGACGGACCTGAACGCCGTATTAAAAACCGAAAACATCACTGCCGACGGCTGTCGGAATACAGTCGAACGCATCTATCGGATTCTTGACACGGCGCAGGAACCGGGTAAGACGCCGCCCCCGGAGGTTTCACTCTATCTGCGTGAGTTGGCGCGGTTTGCGCTTCTGATGAGTAAATACCGGGCAGAGGATTTTTCCCTTCACATATCGGGAAAAAGCACGCTCGTCCTGCAGTGCTTAGACGCGTCCGCTTTTGTGCAGGAATCGCTGTCGCGCAGTCACGCCGCCGTATTCTATTCCGCCACGCTGACGCCTTACGAGTTTTATAAAAACAGCCTGCTTCCCGATACGGAAGCGTTCGGCTTTGCCACCGCTTATCCGTTTGATCCCGAAAACCTGACCGTTTACGTCGATTACGAAGTCGATACGCGCTATACACAGCGTGACCGTTTTTACGCGCAAATAGCCCGCAAATTGGAATCATGCCGGCAGAAAACAAGCGGGCGGATCGTCGTGTTTTTCCCGTCTTACGCCTTTATGCGCTCTGTGGCGGCGGAAATGACGCTGCCCGCCGCGACGCAGGAAAACGACAGCGATACTCTGTTGGAAACACTGACTGCGGATGAAAATGCTTTTGTGTTTGCCGTCATGGGCAGCCGGTACTCGGAAGGTTTGGATCTGCCCCCTCTTGCCGGGATCGTGATCGTCGGCGTGGCGCTGCCGCAATATAACGACGAGCGCCAGCGCATTCGCGATCATTTTGAAAAGAAGTTCGGCAAGGGCTTTGAATACGCCTACGTCTACCCCGGCATCCGCAAGGTCTGCCAAGCGGCTGGTCGGCTGATCCGCGGTGAACACGATCACGGGTTTTTATTGCTCATGGATCAGCGGTTCCGGCAGTACCGGGACCTTCTGCCCGCCTATTGGCACTACCGTTCCACCGAATCGATCACGCCGCCGCCCAAGCAATAGTCGCCGTCATACAACACGACGGACTGCCCCGGCGCCACGGCGCGCTGA
>JAGCSD010000145.1 GCA_017964345.1 Clostridia bacterium | reverse complement strand
TCGGGATGGAACTGACATCCCATGACGCTGCCGCGCGCGGCGGCGGCGGTCAAAGGCACGCCGTATTCCGCCGTGGCAATCGCGTACGGCGTATCGGCATAAAACGAGTGAACAAAATAGACGCAGTCGCCCGGCGAAAGCGCAGCAAAGAGCGGGTGCGGCTGAAACGTCAGTTCGTTCCACCCCATGTGCGGGATTTTGAGCCCCGGCGGAACAACGTCCGCGATCGGGCGCACCGTGCCGGGGATCAGTCCCAGCCCCTCGTGCGGACCGTATTCATAGCTTTTATCAAACAAAAGCTGCATACCGAGGCAAATGCCCAAGATCGGCTTTCCTTGCGATGCCGCGTCGAAAAGAACGCGGTGCAAGCCGGAATCCTTCAACTTCCGCGCCGCCTGCGCAAACGCGCCGACGCCCGGCAGGATCAGACGGTCCGCCGCGCGCGCCGTATCCGGATCGCGCGTCACGACCGCGTTTTTGCCGACAGCGTCCAACGACGAGCGCAGAGAAAACAAATTTCCCACACCGTAATCGAGAATGGCGATCATCAAAGCACCCCTTTGGTGGACGGGATCTCTCCGGCAAGCGCCGGATCCACCGCCACCGCCTGTTTGAGCGCGCGCCCCGCCGCCTTGAACGAGGCTTCGAGGATATGATGCGAGTTTTTTCCCGCAAGCTGGCGCAGGTGCAGCGTGCACAGGGCGCAGCGGGTAAAGGCAAGCCAAAACTCTTCCGCCAGTTCCGTATCGAACGCGCCCACGCGCTCGGTGGGCGGAAAGACTTCATAGGCAAGACAGCTCCGCCCCGACAGATCGAGCGCCGCCAGCACGAGCGCCTCATCCATCGGCAGAAGAAAACTGCCGTAGCGCGTGATCCCACGTTTGTCATCAAGCGCCCGGGCAAACGCGGTGCCCAGAGCAATACCGACGTCCTCCACCGTGTGATGAAAATCCACTTCCTTGTCGCCCCGACAGGCAACCGTTAAATCAAACCGTCCGTGCGAGGCGAACAGCGTCAGCATATGATCCAAAAATCCGCATCCGGTACTGATCTGACTTTTCCCCGTACCGTCAAGCTCTAACGCAAGGCGAATATCGGTTTCTTTTGTGATGCGGTTGATAACAGCGTTTCTCATAAACATTCCTCCAAAACTGTTTTAAGAATCGACAAAAATGTGTGCATCTGCTCCGCGTTCCCGACCGTGACGCGGTTAAACTCACATAAACGCGGTTCGTTAAAATGGCGCACCAGCACGCCTTTTTCCTTCAAAGCGCGATAGAGCGCTTCGCCCGACACGCGCGGATGACGGGCAAACAGAAAATTGGCGCGAGAGTCGGTCAAATAAAAACCCATTCGCTTCAGTGCCTCCGCTGTTTCCTTCCGCACGCGCATGATCTCCCGGCAGTTGCGCCGGCAATATGCCGCGTCCTCCAAACTGCCGACGCCCGCCGCCATCGTCATACGATTGACGTTATAAGGATTGGTGGAAAATCGAATGGTATTCAGATCGTCGATCAGGCTTTTTTGCCCGAAACACATGCCCAGGCGCGCGCCCGCCAGAGAGCGGGATTTGGAAAACGTCTGCGCCACGAGCAGGTTGTCATATCGGTGAATCAGTTCCACGCACGATTCGCCCCCAAAATCGACATACGCCTCATCGATCACCACCACGCTGTGCGGATTGGTTTTGAGTATCTGTTCGATCTCACTTTTCTCTATGGTCAGTCCTGTCGGCGCGTTGGGGTTTGCCAAGAATACGGTCTTATGAACGCCGCAATAGTCGCTTACCCGCACGCGGAACGCATCATCCAGCGGAATTTCTTCGTACGGCACACCGTTTAAGCGGGCAAACACCTTATAAAACCCATAGGTGATGTCTGGAAATACCGCCGGATGCGTTTGATCGCAAAACGCCATGAACGCAAAATTCAGCCCCTCGTCCGAGCCGTTGGTGAACAGCACCTCGTCCTCTTTTACGCCGAACGCTGCCGCCGCCTTTTGCCGAAGCAGGCGACAGTCGGGATCAGAATAAAGCTGTAAAACCTCCGCCGCCTTGCGTGACGCTTCCTGCGCCTTGGGCGAGGGCGGAAACGGCGATTCGTTGGTATTGAGTTTTAAATATTGCCTGTCCTGCGGCTGTTCGCCGGGCGTATAGGGCGTAAGACCGGCAAACTTTTCGCTGAAAAATCGGCTCACTGCGTTTCCTCCGTTCGAACCAGCGCGCTTTTGGCGTGCGCGGTCAGCCCCTCTTTTTCGGCGAAATACGCCACGTCCTGCGCACAGGACGCAAGCGCTTCGCGCGTAAAGAAAGTAAACTGCGTTTTTTTAACGAAATCATCCACCGAAAGCGGACTGGAAAACCGCGCCGTCCCGCCGGTGGGCAAGGTATGGTTCGGACCTGCCAAATAGTCGCCGAGTGCCTCCGGACAATACCGTCCCAAAAACACGCTGCCCGCGTGCCTGATCGCGGCAAGATAGGCAAACGGTTCGTCCACACACAGCTCCAGATGCTCCGGCGCGATTTCATTGGCGATCTCAATGGCTTTATCAAGCGACGGCGCCACGATGATCTTGCCGTTGTTATCAATGGAAACCCGCGCGATCTCCTTGCGCTCCATCGTTTCAAGCAGTTCTTCCACCGCCCCCTGCACTGCTTTGGCAAGGGAGGGAGAATCGGTGATCAGCACCGCGCTTGCGTTTTAGTCGTGCTCC
>JAGCSD010000144.1 GCA_017964345.1 Clostridia bacterium | reverse complement strand
TCACCAGTTCCTGATACTCTTTCGCTTCCATTATCGTACCCTCTCCTTTCCTGTCTGAAACAGCGTTTCATGCTCGTCGGGATTGTTTTTGCCCGTTAAATCATTCAAACACGGTTGATGTTTTTTCATGCGGCGCCTCCTTTTTTAAGTATTTTTTCCGTGTATGGTTTCTTCTATGCGGGAAAAAATAAGGATGAATCACATGGAAAGGATAAAAACGATGAAAAAAAGAGTTTATTGGCTGATTCTGCCGCTGATCCTTGCCGCCTGCACATTTCAGACGATGCCGCCTCAGGCGACACAGACGCCGTCGGCAACGGAGTCGCCGGTCACAAACGGTATCGCTCTGTTTGAAGAAGACAAATTGGCTGTGGGGAATACAATCGGTTCCTTTACGGTTACCAAAATGGAACGCGACGAAAACGGAAAACTGATTTCCGCTGAATTTGAAGGCGACATGACGGTATCCTGCGAGATACTCGATGACGCGGAAGAAAACATGAACGGCGAATATACCGCCGACGAACACGGCATGACCGGAAACAATCAAAGAATCGTCAGATGTACGCGCACGGCACGGGAGGGGTTACCCAAAACCGCGCGGGATAATACGGATGATTTCTCTCTTTTGGTCACGCTCGCGCAACCCGAAACGTTTTGCGAGGACAGCGAAACCGTTACTCTGCGCTTGACGAAGCTGACTTACCGCGCCGCACAAACGCCGCATTACGCCGCTTGCGACGCGCATTGTGTACAGGAATCTACGCCGACTCCGTAAAACCCAAAGGAAGGGTATGCTCAAACACACAAATCGGACTTAATCTCAAAGTCGATTTGTGTGTTTTTTTGCTTGCCAAGTTTTGGCGAAAGGCATATAATACTGCGGTAAAGAGTTGTTTCGGGGAGGCATGGCTACGACTGTCGTTCTTTGCCGCGCAGGGGAGTTTATCAAACAGAATATTGTCATGTGCATCGCCGTTGCCGCGGCGACGGTCACCGCGTTTTTCGTTCCGCCGGATGAAGCGTACGCGTCGTATTTTGATTTCAAAACGCTCGCGTGCCTGTTTTCCACCTTGGCGGTCGTGTGCGCGCTTAAGCAAATGCGCTTTTTCTATAAGCTGGCGCAGACCATCGTGCAGTGCTTCACCACTTTACGTCTGGCGGCGCTGGCGCTGGTGTGCGTTACCTTTTTGGGTTCCATGCTCATTGCCAACGATATGGCGCTCCTGACGTTTCTGCCGCTGGGATATTATGTGTTGATGACCACCGGACAGGACAAACACATGGCGATCCTTTTTATTCTCCAAAATATCGCCGCAAACTTGGGCGGTATGCTCACGCCGTTCGGTAATCCGCAGAATTTATACCTATATAGTTATTTTCAAATTCCCGACGGGGAATTTGTTAGCATTATGGCGCCTTCCTTTGCCGTATCCGTCGCGCTGATCGCGCTTTGCTGTTTTGTATTCTTTCCGCACGCGCGGCTGACCGTTCATGCCGAGAAGATCGTCCTGCCGCCGGTGAAATGCGCCCTGTGCCTTGCTCTCTTTGCTTTATCCATCGTCATGGTGTTCCGATTGATCCCGTATGGGGTCGGGCTGGCGATCATTGTGGCGTCCCTGCTTTTGATCGACCGCAAGGCGCTTACCAAAGTAGACTATCCGTTGCTGTTTACCTTTTTCTTTTTTTTCATCTTCGCGGGCAACATGGGGCGGATCGAATTTGTGCGAGGATTTTTCTCCGCTCTGCTGGCGCGCAATACGCTGCTGGTCAGCGCGCTGTCCTGTCAGGTCATCAGCAATGTGCCTTCGGCCATTTTGCTTTCCCGCTTTACCGATTCCTACGCGCCTCTGCTCGTGGGCGTGAATATCGGCGGGTGCGGCACGATCATTTCTTCCCTTGCCAGCTTGATTACGTTTCGCACGTTCACCATGCATAACCGAGGCAAGGCGGGCGCGTATCTGCTGGTGTTTTCGGCGTTCAATTTCGCTTTTCTTTTTATCCTGCTGTTGTTGAATATGTTGTGGTGATAAATAAAGTACGGTAAGTTTCATTTCATATAAGCGGAATATTTTTGAATGACGGACGCTTTCTTTTTGCATACTAACAAAAAAGGAGGCGCGGCATGAGAACAGGCAGACAGACATTCGGATTTGAAAAAGTTTTTTTAAAAACCGGCGCGGCGATCGTAGGCGAAAAAGAAGGACGCGGACCGCTCAAGTCGGAATTTGATCAAATCCTGAGCGATGACAAATGGGACGAGGACAGCTTTGAGAAAGCCGAACGCAAGATGTTCCGCGCCGCGCTCGAAACGGCAAAGCGTAAGGCGGGCTGGGAAAACGAGGATATCGATGTCGTGATCGGCGGCGATCTTCTGAACCAAATCGTTTCCGCCAGTTTTGCCGTGCGGGACCTGAGTGTTCCGTTTTTGGGTGTGTACGGCGCTTGTTCCACGATTTGCGAATCCCTGCTTTTGGCGGGATGCCTGATCGACGGCGGCTTTGCCCGCCGCGTGCTGTGCGCCGCCAGTTCTCATTTTTCAACGGCGGAAAGGCAGTACCGATTTCCGCTCGAATACGGCAGTCAAATGACACCCACCGCTCAGTGGACCGTCACCGGGGCGGGGTGCAGCGCGCTTTCGCGCGAGGAATCTTCCATTCGCTTAGTCGGCGGCACGGTGGGGAAGATCGTGGATTTCGGTATCAAGGATGCCGCCAACATGGGTGCCGCTATGGCGCCTGCCGCCGCGGATACCATCGATACCTATTTGCGTGAAACGGGTAAGACTCCCGAGGATTTTGATCGGATCCTCACCGGAGATCTGGGCGTGCTGGGCAGTGAACTGTTTTTGGAATTGATGAAAAAACGTGGGTGGAAACTGGATAACGTGCATCAGGATTGCGGATGTCTGATCTTTCATCCCGCTCAAACGGCACCCATGGGTGCCAGCGGATGCGGCTGCGCGCCGGTGGTGTTTAACGGCGCTATCCGTCATGCCATGGAGGCGGGCACGGTCCGCCATGTACTGCTTGCCGCCACAGGCGCCATGCTCAGCCCTACTACGTCTTTCCAAGGCGAAAACATCCCCGGCATCTGCTATGCCGTGCATTTTGCGAGGTGTTGATGATGAACTTTCTTCTTGCATTTTTGATTGGTGGTGCGATTTGCGTTATCGGTCAGCTTTTGATGGATCTTACCAATCTCACGCCGGCGCGGATCATGGTCGGCTTCGTTGTTGCCGGCGTGGTGTTGGGCGCTGCGGGCGTGTATGATTGGTTTCTCTCCTTTGCGGGTGCAGGGGCGTCCGTTCCGTTGTTGGGATTCGGAAATGTTATTGCCGGCGGCGTCAAAAAAGCCGTGCAGGAGCAGGGCGCGCTTGGTATTTTCACCGGACCGCTGACCGCCGCCGCGGGCGGCGTTGCGGCGGCTGTCTGCTTCGGCTGGCTCGGCGCGCTGCTCTCACAGGCGCGCGCCAAATAAAAGAATAGAAAAAGCGTTTTTTTGCAACTGCTCGGCACATGTTTTCCGCGCAGTTGTCTTTTATATTGCGAAGAACGGATAATCCAAAATTTTTTTCAAAAAAGC
>JAGCSD010000143.1 GCA_017964345.1 Clostridia bacterium | reverse complement strand
CGCTCGCTTGAGCGCGAAGTGTCCTTCAAGCTGTTGGTACTCACACGCTCCGGCGTCCGTCTGACCCCGGAGGGCGAACAGATCTATCCGTTCCTCCAGCGCATCGTATCCGCTAAACGCGAGCTGGCGGGCAAGGTAAACGAGCTCAACGGCTTAGAAAGCGGCGAAGTGCGTATCGGCGTGTTTTCCAGCTTATCTCAACACGTTCTGCCCGGGCTGATGAAAGCGTTCGGTGACCTCTACCCCGGCATCCAATTCGTTCTCTATCAGGGCGACAACAAAACCATGCCCGATTGGCTTAAAAGCGGACTGATCGATTTCGCGTTCATGTACCCGTCCGCCGCGACGGACTTGAAAACCGACGTGGTGGCGCAGGAACAATGCTTGGCGGTTTTGCCCGCGGGGCATCCGCTCGCGGCGCATCAGGAAATCCCTCTGCGCGCGCTGGCGAAGGAACCGCTGATCCTCGTAGAGGAAGGCGGCAGTGTCAACACGGCGCTTGAAGCTTTTGAAAAAGCGCGTCTGACGCCGAACATCCGCTTCCGCATTCAGGACGATGCCACCATCCTCGCCATGATCGAAGAGGGCTTCGGCGTCAGCATTCTCTCGGACATGACGCTTGCTCATTCCGCGCACAAGGTGGTCGCGCGTCCGACCGTACCCAAGGTCGAACGCACACTGACCGTGGCGTACCCCGATCCGGTCTTTCTGCCGATCGCCGCCAAGCGTTTCCTGAATTATATGTATGAGCATCTGCCGGATTATATGACCGGCACGTTTGTGCGTCCCGGAACGCCAAAGAGCATCAAATAGCCAAAAAGGAAAGCAGACCGCGCGCGGCGGTCTGCTTTATTTTTTTGATTATCCGAGCAGTGCGCGGTCGTTGGCGAATGCCTCCCCGCTTGCCTGTTGGAAAAATTCGAGCAAGGCTTCCACCGTCAGTTTTTTCTTTTCCTCGCCGGCAACGTCCAGAATGATCCGTCCCTCGTTCATCATGATCAGACGATTGCCGTGTGCGATCGCGTCCCGCATATTATGGGTGACCATCAGGGCGGTCAAATGTCCCTGGGAAATAAAGCGGTCGGAAAGCTCCAGCACTTTAGCGGCGGTTTTCGGATCGAGCGCCGCGGTATGCTCGTCCAAAAGAAGCATTTTCGGCTCGATCAACGTTGCCATGAGAAGCGTCACCGCCTGGCGCTGTCCGCCGGAAAGCAAGCCGACCTTGGTCGTCATGCGGTCCTCCAGTCCTAAGCCGAGTTCCGCCAGTTTTTCACGGAACAGCTTTCGCTCTTTTGACGTGAGCGCCCATCTCAATCCGCGTTTCTTCCCCCGGCGGAGCGCCAGCGCCATATTTTCTTCCAGCCACATATCGGCGGCGGTACCCATCATCGGGTCCTGAAACACCCTGCCGATCAGCGGCGCGCGCTTATACTCGGGCAATTTGGTGATGTCCTGTCCATCGATGGCGATACTGCCGCCGTCGATCGGAAACACGCCCGCAACGGCATTGAGCATCGTACTTTTGCCCGCGCCGTTCCCGCCGATCACGGTGACGAAGTCGCCGTCGGCAAGCGTCACGGAAACGCTGTCCAGCGCCACTTTTTCATTGACCGTTCCGGGATGAAACACCTTGCGCACATTCTCAAGTTTCAGCATTTTGCGGTGCCTCCTTCCTGAGCGGCTTGGCAAATTTCTTCTTCCAGTACGGAACGGCAAGGAAGATCGCCACCACGATAGCGGAGAGCATTTTTAAGAGATCCGTCGGAATACGCAGTCCGATCACGATCTGATAGACGATGTAATAAATCACCGCTCCAAGCGCCACGCCGAGCAGACGCACAATGAAGTTGCGGGAGATCTTGGAAACGATCGCTTCGCCGATGATCACCGCCGCCAGCCCGATGACGATAGCACCGCGCCCGTTGTTGATATCGGCACTGCCCTGATACTGCGCCAGAAGCGCGCCGGAGAGCGCCACGCTGCCGTTGGAGAGCATCAGCGCAAACACCGTGTGCAGGTTGGTATTGATCCCCTGCGCGCGCGCCATATTCTTGTTGCATCCGGTCGCCCGCAGAGCGGAACCGAACTCTGTACCGAAAAACCAGTACAGGACACCGATCAGCACGAGGTTAAAAGCGATCAGGATCAGAATGGATTCCGTCAGATGCAGGCGCGTCACAAGCAAAGGAACGCGCATGGCGTTGACCGGCTGATTCGCCTTTCCCATAATGACCAGGTTCATCGACCACAGGATCAACTGCGTCAAAATGCCCGAAAGGATCGCCGGGATGCCCAGCAAAGTATGGAAAAGCCCCGTCACAAGTCCCGTCAGCATACCGGCAAGCAAAGCGGCAAGCATCGCGAGCCACACATTCCAGCCGGCGGCGATCAACATGGCGCATACCGCCATACCGGTACAGATGGAGCCGTCCACCGTCAGATCGGCAAAATCCAGCACCTTGAAGGTGATATAGACGCCGATCGCCATGATCCCCCAAATCAGCCCCTGCGCCACCGCGCCGGGCATGGATACGAGGATCGCCTGTAAAATACCCATGTTATTCGTTCCTTATCAATCAGCGATCGCCTCGTACCCTTCCGGCACGGTAATGCCGAGTTCGTCGCAAAGCGTTTTGTTGTATTTCTTGACCGGGTGCTCATCATACGCGATCGCCAGCGTCGTGATGTCGGCTTTGCCGGTCAGCACCTCCGCCGCCATTTCGCCGGTCTTGTAGCCGAGATTATAGTAGCTGATCGAAAGCGTCGCCACACCGCATCCGCGGCAGATTCCTTCTTCACCGGCGATGATGGGCGTCTTGGTCGGCGCCACGACGCCGTTGATCGTTTCAGCACAGGAAGCCGCCGTGTTGTCAGTGGGAATGTAGAGCGCGTCGCATTCGCTTGCCGCCTGCGAGGAAACCTGGGAAACGTCGTTGCTGTCGGAGAACGTGAAGATCTTGACCGTCAGTCCCTTGCCTTCAAGCGCCTCTTTGACAACTTTAGCCTGATACACCGAGTTCGCCTCAGCCGAGCAGTAAAGAATACCGACCGTCTTGGCTTCGGGCGCGAATTCGAGCACCATGTCCGCCTGTTCGGCAAGCGGCGCTAAATCGCTCGTGCCGGAAATGTTACGTCCTACCACGCCATTAAAGTTTTCAATGTCCAACGCCACGCCGTATTCGGTGATGGACGTGCCGAGGATCGGAATATCAAGCGTCGCGTTCGCCGCCGCCTGCAAAGCGGGAGTGGCGTTCGCCATGATCAGATCGACTTTTTGAGAAACAAAGCTGTTGACGATCGTAACGCACATATCGGTCTGACCGGAACCGTTTTGAACGTCAAATTCCACCTTGTCCGCGCCGAGTTTATCCGTCAGCGCCTGCTTGAAGCCTTCCGTCGCCGCGTCCAGCGCCTCATGCTGCACCAGCTGGCAGATGCCGACCTTGTACGTCTTATTCGTTTGCGAAGTGTTTTCGTCTTCTGTTATATCTCCGATTTGCACGGTACACGCCGCAAAGCAAAGCATGACCAGCGCCAACAGAGCCGCCAGAACTACAGATCCGAGTTTTTTCATAATGTAAATCTCCTTTTCTTCTCCTTATTATTTTAAGGATACCAGCAGTATACGACAATTCTAAACATAAGTCAATCAATCTTTTTTTATATTTATATAATATTTTGTTATGCTTAAAACTCAAAAAAAGGCTTCCGCTCTTTCACCGCGAAAAGCGGCCGGAAAGCAAAAGCCTTACTGTGTTTGCTACTGTTCTTCCAAATGATCCACACGCTCGGACAGCTTGCGCAGCGCCTGCGCGATCGGATCGGGAATGTGCGTATGATCGAGCATTTCCACCTTTTCGCCCGCCACGCGCACCACGCGCGCCGGCGCGCCGACAGCGGTGGCGTAATCGGGGATTTCATCCAGCACAACAGCGTTGGCGGCGATACGCGCATGATCCCCCACCTTAAAGGAACCGAGGATTTTAGCGCCCGCGCCGACCATCACATTATTGCCCAGACTCGGATGGCGTTTGCCCTTTTCCTTGCCCGAGCCGCCGAGCGTCACGCCCTGATAAAGCAGGCAATCGTCGCCGATCACGGCGGTTTCGCCGATCACGACACCCATGCCGTGGTCGATCACAAGACGTTTGCCGATCTTGGCGCCGGGATGGATCTCGATCCCGGTGACGCGCCGCGTGCGCTGAGAAATAGCGCGCGCCAGATAATACCAGTGCCGGCAGTAGAACCAGTGTGCCACACGGTGCCGCAGAACCGCGCGCACACCGGGATACAGGAGCAGTACGCTGAACTTGCTCCGTGCCGCCGGATCGCGGTCCTTATATGCCGAAAGCAATTCATTAAGCCGTTTGAACATTTTATTTCTCCGTTTTTTTGCGTATCTTATATTCATCTTATCCAAAAAAGCGGGTTTCGTCAAGGATTTTTCCGTCTGGCTCGCATTTTTTTCCGCGGAAGCGCATAAAATCCCGACAAAAGAACGCTTGTTTTACTTGAAAAATACATCGTTCTGTGCTATACTATTGATATTAAAGCAGGAATGAGGTTCCCTATGCTATTCAGACGACAGGATATCGCCATCGATTTGGGCACGGCAAGCGTGCTGATCTTCATAAAAGGAAAGGGCATCGTACTGCGTGAACCGAGCGTGGTCGCGTTAGATGCGGAAACCGGACGCGTGGAAGGCGTGGGCTTTGAAGCCCAGCGCATGCTCGGACGCGCACCGGAAACGATTACCGTGGTGCGTCCGCTCAAGGACGGTGTCATTTCCGATTACGAAACCACGCAGCAAATGCTGGGGATGTTTATGCGCAAAGCGATTCCCCAAAAGAGTCTGTTTCGCCCGCGCATTATCATGTGTGTGCCCAGCGGCGTGACGGACGTGGAGCAACGTTCCGTACTCGGCGCCGCGCAGAAGCTCGGCGCGCGCAACGTGTACATCATGGAAGAGCCCAAAGCGGCGGCGATCGGCGCCGATATTGATATTCAAAAGCCACACGGCTCCATGATCGTGGACATCGGCGGCGGCACGACGGACATCGCGCTGATCTCGCTCGCGGGCATCGTCTACTCCAAGAGCGTGCGCGTCGGCGGCGACGAGATGGACAACGCCATCATCACGCACATGCGCAACCGCTACAACCTCCTCATCGGCGAACGCACGGCCGAGGAAATCAAGATGACCATCGGCTCGGCCTACCCCTTGGGCGAAGAGCT
>JAGCSD010000142.1 GCA_017964345.1 Clostridia bacterium | reverse complement strand
GCGTTCCGCGCGCAATTTCTCGGGCAAATCGTGTCGGTTTTAGTCGAAACATCGTCCGGCGGGCAATGCCGCGGGCTCTGTACGCAGTACCTGCCTGTTTCCTTTGCAGGGGATTTTTGCGAAAATGAAATCGTTCCCGTGCGCGTTACCGGCGTCAGCGAGGAAGGATTTTGGGGAGAAAGGATAGATTGAATATGGAAGATTGTTTGTTTTGCCGTATCGTAAAGGGAGAGATTCCGTCCGCCAAGGTGTACGAGGACGAGTTCGTGCTGGCGTTTCGGGACATTGCGCCTGCCGCGCCGGTGCACGTTTTGGTGATTCCCAAAAAGCACATCGAAAGCGTCGCCGCGCTGACGGACGACGATACGGAGCTTTTAGGAAAGATTTTCGCGGCGATCCGCGCGGTCGCCGGGCAGGAAGGGCTGGAAAACGGCTTCCGACTGGTTGCCAACACGGGAAAAGACGGGGGACAATCGGTCAAGCATCTGCATTTTCATATATTAGGCAAGAAAACGTTCGGTGAAAACTTCGGTTGATCGCCTAAGCGAAGGAAGTGATTTTTTGGAAAACAACACACGCGTCATGCCCAATGATCTGGAAAGCGAACGCTCCGTTCTCGGTGCGATCCTCCTCCAATCGGATTGTATCCATATTGTGCATGAAAAAGTCAAAAGCCGTGAATATTTCTACCGCACCAATAACCAGGAGATCTATGAGGCGATGTGCGACCTGCTCAAGGCGGACAAGCCCATCGACATGGTCACGCTCTCCAGTGAACTGCTCAAGCGCGGCAGTCTGGAGAACGTGGGCGGGATCGCGTATTTGACGGAGCTGACCGCCGCGGTCCCCAGCGTCGCGAACGTGGGACACTATGCCGATATTGTGGTGGAAAAGTATAAGCTTCGTCAGCTGATCTCGCATCTGAGCGATTCCGTTTCCGAATGTTACGGCGCGGAAGAGCCGAGCGCAGATATCATTGAAGCGACCGAACAGGTGCTGTTCCGCATAGCCATGAACAACGCCGCCTCTCAGCTTCTGCACGTCAGTGAGAATGTCAACGAGGTATATGAGCAGATTCGGCAGATTTATATGAATCACGGCAGACTGCGCGGTGTTCCGACAGGCTTTTATGAGATCGACAACATGACCGGCGGACTTCAACCGTCGAATCTGATCATTATTGCCGGTCGTCCGAGCATGGGCAAAACGTCTCTCGCGATGAATATGGCGGCACACGCCGCTATGGTGGAAAAGAAATCGGTTGCTTTCTTCAGCCTGGAAATGAGCCGGAACGATCTTTTGATGCGTCTGATCGGTACCGCCGCCGGCGTGGACGGCAACAAGATCCGCACGGGCGATTTAGAACCGGATGATTGGGAACGTATTTCGGACGCCATGGAGCTTTTGAATCAATCTAAGCTGTATATCGACGACACGTCCGCTATCGGCGTGGGTGAAATCCGCTCTAAATGCCGGCGTATCAAGGATCTGGCTTTGGTCGTGATCGATTATATTTCACTGATGACGACCGAAACCCATGAAAACCGCCAGCAGGAAGTGGCGGAGCTGTCCCGTCAATTAAAGGGGCTTGCCCGCACGCTCAATGTGCCGGTGGTGGTGCTTTCACAGTTGAACCGCGGCGTGACGAGCGGGCGAAAAGACCATACGCCCATGCTGTCCGATCTGCGGGAATCCGGTGCGATCGAGCAGGACGCCGACGTCGTTATGCTGGTGCACCGTCCGGCGTATTATGCCGACGCCGACGAGGAGGAAGATAAGTTTCTGGCAAAGATCATCATTGCCAAACAGCGCAACGGCGCGACCGGAACGGTGGACCTGACGTGGAAGCCGGAACTGACGCAATTCCTCAGCCGTACCTACCGCGAGGAGAAGCAGTAAGGAGAACGACATGATCGAAATAGAACACTTGACCAAGTATTACGGCAATAAACTGGCGGTGGACGATATCAGCTTTACCGTAAAAAAAGGCTCTATCGTCGGGTTTTTGGGCAAAAACGGCGCCGGAAAAAGCACGACGATGAACATTCTGACGGGCTATCTGTCCGCCACGAGCGGCACGGCGCGCATCAACGGATTCGATATTCTCAAAAATCCGCGGGAAGCCAAAAAGTGTATCGGCTATCTGCCGGAGCATCCGCCGCTGTATCAGGATATGACGGTGGAGGAATACTTAAAATTTGTGTGCGCGCTGAAGGACGTGAAGGCAAGCTCCGTCAAAAGTCATATTGACGAAATCGCCCAGCTTGTCAAATTGACCGAGGTCATGAAACGGCGGGTGGGCAACCTGTCTAAGGGCTATCAGCAGCGCGTAGGTATGGCGCAGGCGCTGGTGGGAAATCCGCAGGTGCTGGTGCTGGACGAGCCGACCGTCGGACTTGACCCCAAACAGATCATTGAGATCCGCCGGATGATCAAGGCGCTGGGCAAGAGGCACACAATCATTTTGTCTTCCCACATTCTGCCCGAGGTGGCGGACGTATGCGAGCAGGTGGTCATTATCAACCGCGGCAAGATCGTAGCGCAGGACACGCTCGCCAATCTGCAGGAGGGCATCCGCGAAAGCGCCAACATGGTGATCCGCGTGGCGGGGACCGAGGCGGGCGCCAATAAAGTTTTGCATTCGCTTTCGGGCGTCAAATATGTGGAAGGGCTCGGCACGAGAGAAAAAGACACCGTGGATCTCATGGTGGAAACCGATAAGGACACCGATATCCGCCGCGCCATGTTCAACGCCATGGCAAAAGCCAATATGCCGC
>JAGCSD010000141.1 GCA_017964345.1 Clostridia bacterium | reverse complement strand
GCGGGCGATTCCGTAGGCGGCGAAGTGGAAGTCAAATTTACAGGTCTGCCTGTCGGGATCGGTGACGCGCTGTTTGACGGGCTGGACGGGCACATTGCCCATGCGGTCTTTGCCGTTCCGGCGGTCAAGGGTATTGCTTTCGGGCGCGGATTTGCCGCCGCAAGTCTTTTGGGCAGTGAAAACAACGATCCCTACCGAATGGAAAACGGACGTGTGGTAACGCTTCAAAACGCTTCCGGCGGTGTTTTGGGCGGAATGTCAAGCGGTATGCCCCTGCTGTTCACCGCGGCGATCAAGCCCACGCCGTCGATCTTTCTGCCACAGGATTCCGTGAATCTGCAAACAAATGAAAATACGGTATTGACCGTAAAAGGACGGCACGATCCGTGTATCGTTCCGCGCGCCGTCGCGCCGTTGATGGCGGCGGCGGCACTCGCTATTCTCGACCTTTGGGAGGAAACATGAAACTGCTGATCTTAAACGGACCGAATCTGAATCTTTTGGGCGTGCGCGAGCCGGATATTTACGGCAGGCAGACGTATGCCGACCTGTGCGCCATGATCCGCGCCCACGCGAAGGAAATCGGCGTGGAAGTTGACATTCGCCAAACCAATTATGAAGGCAAGCTGGTTGAGGACATCCAAAACGCCCTCGGACGCTTCGACGGCATTGTTATCAATCCCGCCGCCTACACGCACACCAGCGTGGCGATCCTCGACGCCGCCAAAGCGGTACGCTTACCGATGGTCGAAGTGCATATCTCCGACGTGCCCGCGCGCGAAGACTTCCGCCGTGTGTCCTATATCCGCGCCGCCTGCGCAAAAACGATCACCGGGCACGGATTAAACGGTTATTTGGAAGCCATGGATTTTTTGAAGAAAACGATGTCGTAAGCTTCAGTAAAACCGAATCAAGCGCCAAATAAAAAAATGAACGCGCAAGCCACCCGCGAAAACGGGCAGGTTGGTGCGTTCATCGTTGTTCTCTTATGGATTTGGTCTGTTTATTTCGTTCCGAACAGCCTATCGCCGGCATCGCCTAAGCCGGGCAGAATGTAGCAATGCTCGTTCAGGCGTTCGTCCAGCGCGGCGATGTAAATATCGACGTCCGGATGATCTTCCTGCATTTTCTTAACGCCCTCCGGCGCGCCGACCAAGCACATCAAGCGGATATTTTTGACGCCGCGTTCCTTGAGCATGGACACCGCATCCGACGCGCTTCCGCCGGTGGCAAGCATCGGATCGACCAGAATGACAAAGCGTTCTTCAATATCGGTGGGCAGTTTGCAGTAATAGACGACCGGAAGGTGCGTAGCGGGATCACGGTAAAGTCCGATATGCCCGACTTTGGCAACGGGAATCAAGGACAGAAGCCCGTCCACCATACCGAGTCCCGCGCGCAGGATCGGCACGATCGCTACCTTTTTGCCGTCGATCGTTTTGCCGGTCATTTTGCAAAGCGGCGTTTCAATCTCGCGATCGCAAAGAGGGAAATCGCGTGTGATTTCATATCCCATTAACGTAGTGATTTCATTGAGCAGTTCGCGAAAATCCTTCGGTCCGGTTTGCTTTTCACGCATAATAGTCAATTTGTGCTGGATCAACGGATGGTCGATAATATGCAGTTGGCTCATAATGATTCTCCTTCAGTTTGCATTGTATGTACGCAAGATATGGCGTACACCGTCTTCTCTATTATACACGATCTTGATTTTTTTTCAAGTCCTTTTGTGCGTTTGTCAAAAATTTTTTTATTTTTCCTTTATATTTTACGCATGAGGAAAAAATAAGACCGCGCTTTCATCCGTTTGCCATGCATAAAAAGGTCCTACGATATATGCAAAAACGCCCGTCCTTTAGGGACGGGCGCAAGCATTTGAGCAGACCTGTAAGCCGAGTTCTGTCGAGAGTGACTATTTATCTATTCCTGCCGTTACCGGCAGGCTCAAGCGATTACATGGGAGCCGACGAGCAGCCGTTATGCTCCGCTGTCAATCTTGCTTCGGATGGGGTTTACAGGCTTCCCGCGTCGCCGTGGGAAGCGGTGAGCTCTTACCTCGCCTTTCCACCCTTACCGGGCAAAAGCCCGGCGGTTTCTTTCTGTTGCACTTTCCTTGGAGTCGCCTCCACCGGACGTTATCCGGCATCCCGCTCTGTGAAGCTCGGACTTTCCTCGTATTTTCACCGCAGTCACTCAGCCTGCTCAAGCGCTATTCGATATAAACGATCCTTCCGCAGTTCTCACATTCGCAATAGCCGTTTTTCTGGGCGTTTGAAACGGTGAACGCGGGCATCCCCATGTGACAGCCGCCGCAGCGGTTGTCCGTCATCGGCGCCATCGGCACGATCTTGTTTTTCTTGAGCGTCTGATACTTTTTCAAAAGCGCCGGATCCTGCTTTTTTTCCAGTTTATCGCGCTCGGCGCGTATCTTTTCGATCTCGGGGCGTGCCGCTTCCAACTGCTTTTCATACTCCGCTTTGTTCGCGTTGAATTCGTCTCTGGCGCGCGTCGCCGCCACGCCGTATTCATTGATCTTCTGTTCGTTCTCCGTCACAAGCTGATCCAGCGCGTGGATCTTCTCCTCCGCCTTTTTCAGCGCCGCCATCATTTTATTGATTTCATCGATCAGCGTTTTCAGCGCGTCGGCGTCCTCCGGGGCATTCTGCGCGCGGTCTACCTGCGCCAGCTGATTCAGCTTGGCGACCTCCCCGGCGATCTGCTCCATCTTTTTTTCCGCCTGGTCACGCTGGGCAATCAGTTTTTTTCGTTCTTCCACCGCCAGTTCGTAGCGCTGTTTCATAGCGTTGGCGGTTTTGCGTTCCTTGCTGGAGCGCACCTGTTTTTCCACGGCGTCCACCGCCAAATCGGCATTCTGGTACGCCAACAGGTTTTTGATCGGTTCAATCATGATGGTTTCCTCCTTAAGTGTCAAACGGATCGGTATTGACTTGGCTGACCAAAAAGGTCACGTTATATTGTAACATATCCGCGCGTTTTTGTAAATGCTTTGCCCAAAACGCGCAAACGGGATTTTCCGTCTGAAAATGTCCCGCGGCGAGAAACGCCTTGCCGATCCTTCGCATTTCCAGCGCGGTATGATATTTCATCTCACCCGTCAGAAAAACATCGGCGGGGCTATGAAGTCCCTCTTCCCCCGCCGCGCCGGTCGAAAGCGCCAACGTGCGGAAAACATGCCCCGCAAGTCCGCCGTGCAGGAGCGTATGCGCGCCCGTCTTTTTTTTGACAAAGTCCAACAGTTCTTCCCCGTTCATCAGGTATGGAAGCGTGCCCATTCGTCCGCAGGCAACCGTCGTGTCACCGGCTTCATACGGCGAAAGCAAGGTAATATCGGAAAGCTCCAGCAAATCGCATAACGCGTCATTAACGCCGCCGGGCGCCGCATCCAAGCTGGTATGCGCGCAGTAGAGCGCAATAGAATAACGATAAAGCAAAGAAAGCATTTCGCCTTCGGCGCACTCAAGCGACGCCGACGTAATGGGACGAAACAAGAGAGGATGATGCGAAAGAATCATGCCGCAGTTTTGTGCCTTTGCCTCTTCAATCACCGCGCGCGTAACGTCAAGCGCCAAGAGAACACGCGTGACTGTCTGTTTGGGATCGCCCGCCTGTAAGCCGACATGATCCCATTCATACGCAAACGCCGGTTGCGCCGTTTCCTCCGCGAGAAAGCGGATATCGCCTACCGTTGCCATGATAAAAGCATCTCCTTTATGATGGTTTCCTCCCGCCGCAGCTCCATCTGCCGC
>JAGCSD010000140.1 GCA_017964345.1 Clostridia bacterium | reverse complement strand
CCGCCGCCCGCGCCGTAGGTGACGCTCATAAAGGCGGGCTTCAGCCGGGCGATCTGCTCGACCGCGGTTTTAACGCTGTCAAATGCCGTTTCGGTTTTAGGCGGAAAGACTTCAAACGAAAGAGATAGCCGGTTTCGGTTGATAATATCCGTTATTTTCATATTTTTTCCCCTCCGCGATACCGTTTTCAGTATTATACACCAGACGCGCGTCTAAATCAAGTCGTTTTACCGTATCACTCGCGAAAAAGCGGGTTTTATGCCCAAAATACGGTTCACACCGCGTCGGCAACCGTTTTTCGCTGATCGCCGGCACGGTGTGAAAATGTTTTGTTCGATCATTCAAGCACACATCAGGACAACGCGGCAAAACCGCTCTCAAGGTCCGCAAGGATATCATCGATATGTTCCGTTCCGATCGAAAGACGGATGGTGTTCGGATGGATATCTCCGCTTTCGAGCTCCTCCGCCGAAAGCTGGGAATGCGTCGTTGACGCGGGATGAATGACAAGCGATTTTACGTCGGCAACATTGGCAAGAAGCGAGAAAATCTGCAGTGCGTCGATGAATCGCCAAGCCTCGGTCTGTCCGCCTTTGATGTCAAATGTGAAAATCGACGCTCCGCCGCCGGGGAAATACCGATCGTACAGCGCGTGCTGCGGATGGTCGGGCAGCGACGGATGAGTCACTTTCTCGACAAGCGGATGGTTTGCGAGATATGCGACGACCTTCTTCGTGTTTTCGGCGTGACGCTCTAAGCGCAGTGAAAGCGTTTCAATGCCCTGAAGCAGCAGAAACGCGTTGAACGGCGAAATCGCGGCGCCGGTATCGCGCAAAAGTATCGCACGGATGTAGGTCACAAAGGCGGCGGGACCTACCGCGTCCGCGAACGAAACGCCGTGATAGCTCGGATTCGGCTTGGCGATCGGCGCATAGTGATCGGCATGCGCTTTCCAATCAAATTTGCCGCTGTCAACGATGATACCCCCCAGCGTCGTACCGTGCCCGCCGAGAAATTTGGTTGCCGAATGAACGACGATATCCGCGCCGTGCTCGATCGGACGGATCAGGTACGGCGTGCCGAACGTGTTGTCTATCACGACCGGGATCCCGTGCGCGTGCGCAATCGCGGAAATCGCCTCGATATCGGGTATATCGCTGTTCGGGTTACCGAGCGTTTCAATAAATACGGCTTTGGTGTTCGGCTTGATTGCCGCTTTAACTTCATTAAGATTATGAATATCGACAAAGGTCGTGTCGATCCCGTATTGCGGAAGCGTGTGCGCGAGCAGGTTGTAACTGCCGCCGTAAATGGTCTTTTGCGCAACGATGTGCTCGCCCTTCTGTGCCAACGCTTCAATGGTATAGGTAATCGCCGCCGCGCCGGACGCAAGCGCCAAAGCCGCAACGCCGCCTTCCAGTGCAGCCACTCTCTTTTCAAGCACATCCTGAGTCGAATTGGTCAGCCTGCCGTAAATATTTCCGGGATCGGCAAGACCGAAACGCGCCGCCGCGTGGGCGCTGTTATGAAATACATAAGAAGTGGTCTGGTAGATCGGCACCGCTCTGGAGTCGGTTGCCGGATCAGCCTTTTCCTGACCGACATGAAGTTGCAGGGTTTCAAATCTATAATTTTTCATGGTATATATTCCTCTTTCTTTTTTTAATTTATGGATAGCGGGACTAAGTACCGACACATTCGTCCGCGCCTGAAATTTTCTCTTACCAGTCTTTCAAAATAGTTTTTCATGGTTTTCCTTTCACGACGGCGCCTGTATGAATGGCTCCGTTTTTTATTTTTATCATATTTTTTACATTGCTCGCTTGAATTCCTGCAAAAATTATGGTATGATAAAGTCATAAATTTCACGAGGTGTAATATGCGGGTTTCAACAAAAGGGCGTTATGCGCTCAGAATGATGATCGATCTTGCCGAGCATCAAAACGACGGATATATCGCGCTGAAAGATATTGCCGAGCGTCAAGGTATATCAAAAAAGTACCTTGAACAGATCGTTGCCATATTCCATCCATCCGGCATTCTTCATGCCAGCCGCGGTTCTCAGGGCGGCTACAGACTATCGAAGTCCCCTTCCCTGTGTACCGTCGGAGAAATACTGCGATTAACAGAAGGCTCCCTCGCACCGGTTGCCTGCGCTGATACAGAGCCTGCCGCCTGCAGTCGAAGTTTGGATTGCCCGAGCCTTCCCGTTTGGAAAGGACTTGCAAAGGTAATCAACGAGTATCTTGACGGTATTACGTTACAGGATATCCTCGATCAAAAATGTGAACAAGGTAAATCCGGCTATATCATCTGAGCTTTTTCATCACGGCGTCCGAACATCGGGCGCTTTCCTTTCGCAAATCTTTTCGGTCAATAACCTATATAACCTATCGGTTTTATATGTATTCTAACACAGGTCGTCTTCCTTGTCAAGCATAAGTTGAATTTTTTACGTCAAAGGCAGATCGTACGTTACAGATTGACAGCAGGCATGAATTACACTATAATTATATTGAAAATCAATAATTTTTTATCATTCATCATAAGACAGGAGAGCGAACATGAATAAAATCAGCTTCATGCCGTTTCAAAAGATGGGAATAGAAAACATAGGCACCTCCTTGGATTGCATTGAAATGCCTATCGCCTATATCGCAAGCAAGTATAAGACGGAAAACTTTTATTATTACATTATTGCCTCATACATGAATCGAATGTGGGATACGGTCAGCGATGGTAACTTTACGCAAAACACCAACTTCATTTTACATGACTTGGGACTTCACATGAAACCCGTTGCCTTTTCCTGCCGGGAAGAGCTGTTTGACATCTTCAAGAACTCTGTTGACGCAGGGAATCCGTTATTGCTTCTTGTAGATTACTATACTTTATTCTATGAAGAAACACATTATCAAAAAGATCATATCCCCCACGGCGTTGTCCTGTCCGGCTACAGCGAGATGCAGGAAACTTTTCTTTTTCAGGAGAGTGCGCACATGCGTTTTACCGCTTTATATCCCCTGCCGTTGACCTATGATATGGTTTTCGAAATAATAAGCCAGAGTTCTCCTCTTTTTGAAAGCTTCACGTATTTTGAAGGACAGTTATATGCCATTCAGCCTGTTTCCGGGAACGGGATGTTACCGCTGGATTTTTTCAGAAAGTATCTGACGCAAATCAAAAACGGTTGTAATTCTTTAACAAGAGAACTGTCCTGTTTTGACACGAGCCGTCTGCAAACCTCTCAGGGACTTGCGGGATTTAGGAGAAGATTCGGTTCTTCCCACAAGGTATTTTTTGATTTCCTCGAAAGGATCCTGCAAGCGGAGGATATCACCATAACGGATCGTTACCGGGACGTCAAAAACAGTTTTCTGACTTTTTATGATACTTTTACCGCTAAGATCATAAAGCAATTTCTGAAGCGGGAAGAAACGCCGGCAGAGCAGCTTTTGCACGCAATGGAAAAGATAAAAGAATTAGACGCTTCCCTTTATGCCGCTTTGACGGACATGATAAAAGATAAACAAAGCTACATCAATTTTGCCTTAACGGGAAAGTTCACGGCAAGCAGTGAATCCACCTTTATGGATCGTCGTTTCCCTGTCGAAAACTTAATAGACGGGGTCATGGACAGCAACGGAAAATACAGAATGTGGTCCAACGCCGAATGGGACAAAGAACCGTGGATCATCATAGAGCTGCCCCAAAAGCCGCAAATCGTAAAAGCGACCATGTTCCACGCAAACTACTCCCCCGTTTGCTCTTATGTGATCGAAGGCAGTTACGACAGGAAAAAATGGATCACCTTAAAAGAAACAGAAAACAACGCGCGAGAAGTGACAACAGATTATATTGAAGGTGCTTTCTATCGGTTTTACCGATTCCGCTTTACCAAGCCGTCGCCCGCCGATACCGCCGCAAGACTTCATAAAATAGAATTGTGGGGATTGTTGTCACGCACCGATGCCGCTTCCGGCGCGTTATTTTGAGTTACAGTTGACTCTGCGCTTCCGTATAAGGAAGAAGCGCGATTTCCAGATTTCCGTTTTTAGTGCGGAGTTCGTCGATGAACGCTTTTTCCTCCGCCGGATTTTTCAGTTGCACCTTGTACGAGAGTCGGAACATACTGCCCATGCCGGTCGTCTTGACGCCGGCGTTTTCGATTTTTTTCAGATAATGGGCAAAAATGTCGTCGAACGTCCCGTTGTACTCCAGCGATTCGGGGATCGTGATCCGCAAAAGCTGATCCGCCGCCATGCTTTTATGCTCGAACAAAGGCACAACGCTGAGAAGAAGAAACAGCACCGCAAGGACAATAAGGATCACGATACCGTAACCAATATATCCCATACCGAACGCGATACCGGAGCCCATCGCCACAAGGATCGCGGCGATCTCATCCGCGCTGCCTTGTGCCGAACGGAAGCGGATCAGGCTGAACGCGCCTCCGATCGCGACGCCCGCGCCGATATTGCCGTTGACAAAGGTGATAACGGCGGCGACGACGAACGGGATGAGCGCCGTAACGATAAAAAACCGTTTCGTGGAGCGAATGCGAAAGCTCATGATCCACGCGTACAGAAAACCGACCGCGAGAGCAACTCCCGCCATAATAAAGAACTGTGACGGTGT
>JAGCSD010000139.1 GCA_017964345.1 Clostridia bacterium | reverse complement strand
TTCATGCGTGCCCTCATGCGAGAGGAACGACTCGGTTTCTTCCCTGCCCCATTTTTCAAGAAAATCGCTGACCAAAAACAGCGGGTACGCATAGCGCACGCTCAGGTTTTCCGCCGGATCGCCGGGATAAATCATGTTGTTTTTCTCCCGTGAAACCGTGCGCAAAACGCCGTTGATATAGGATCTCAAGGCTCCTTTTCCGATCTCCCGCGCCAGCGCCACGGTCGTATTGACCGCCGCGGAGTCGGGCACGCGATCCATATATAAGATTTGATACGCGCCCATGCGCAGAAGATCGCGCACCTTAGGCTGGATCCGTCCCTTGGCGTAAAGCGAGAGGACATAGTCCAGCGCGATCAGCTTATCGAGCGTACCGTACACGAGGGCGCAGATAAACGCCTTATCGCGCTCGGAAAAGCCGTTCAAGCCCGTTTTGAGCGTCAGATTGGCAAATTTCCGCTCTGTCAGAATATCATGCAAAAGCAAAAACGCCTGTTTTCTGTCTTCGTTCATGGCGTCAGGAGCGTATCGGGCAAACGGTTGCCGACAAAAAACGTTTTCGCGTCCATCACCCGTTTGCCGGGCAGTTGAATCTGATCCAGCGATACCACACCGTCGCCGCACGCGACGAGCAAACCGTTTTTCGCGTCGGCGGCAAGTACCGTACCGGGTGCGCAATCGCTCGTTTTCTCCACGGTGTGCGCCGCATAGACCTTGAGAATATCACCGCCGCACCGGCACCATGCCACCGGCCACGGGTTCATGGCGCGCACAAAACAGCAAAGCTCGCGCGCGGGTTTGTCGAAATCCAAAAACGCGTTTTCCCTGTTCAGCATCGGGAAATGCGTTGCCTGCGCGTGATCCTGCGGTACGCGCGGCGCCTTGCCTTCTTCGATCAGCTTGACGGTTTGCAGAAGCGTCCGCGCGCCAAGTTCAGCCAAACGGTCAAACAGCTCCCCCGCCGTTTCCTCCGGCAGGATGTCCAGTTTGTTTTGCAGGATCATATCGCCCGTGTCCACCCCCGCGTCGGTGTACATCGTGGTAACGCCCGTCTGTGTTTCGCCGCGGGCGATCGCCCACTGAATGGGCGAGGAACCGCGATACTTGGGCAGAAGCGAGGCGTGAACGTTCACGCATCCGAGGCGCGGCACGGCAAGATTTTCTTCAGACAATATCTGTCCGAACGCCGCCGTAACCATGAGGTCAGGCGCAAGCTCCCGCAAAACGCGCGCCGGCTCCTCCGCGCGGATCTTTTCCGGCTGAAACACGGGGATCCCGCGGGAGATCGCGTATTCCTTGACCGGTGAAAAGACAACGGCGCCTCCGCGCCCTTTCGGGCGGTCAGGCTGCGTGAACACCCCGATCACGTTGTACCCGTTTTCACAAAGGACGGCGAGGCTCGGCACCGCAAAATCCGGCGTTCCGAGAAAGACGATGTTAATCCCGCTCATATTTTGTCACCTTATCGGTAAAGAGAATACCGTCGAGATGGTCGATCTCGTGCGAGAATATGGTGGCGACGAAATCCTGCGCCTCGTATTCCATCAGATCGCCGTCCCGGTTATAGCCCTGCACGGTCACTTTTTTGGGGCGGGCAACGTGTCCGCGCACGCCCGGAACGCTCAGGCACCCTTCGCAACTGTCCTGCGTGCCGGACTGCCTGACGATCTTCGGATTGATAAGTTCCAATACTTCCTTCCCGGTATCTACCAAAATCACGCGGCGCAGGATGCCGACCTGCGGAGCGGCAAGTCCCACCCCCTCGGCGCCGGCAAGCGTTTCCTTCATGTCGTCCAGAAGCGTTAAAATTTTGGCGTCGATCTCCAGCACTTCCCGGCTTTTTTTCCTTAAAAGCGGTTCGTTTTCCTGTAAAATCGTTCGGATAGCCATACTGTTCTTCCTTCTAAAATAAACTGACGGGATTGATCTGCACGTCGCAGTAAAGTGAGCCGCCCGCAAGCGGCGCGATCGCGTCGAACACGCGGTCGACAACGGCGTCAAGCCCTTTGAATTCCTTTATTTTCATCAAAACCTGATGTCGGTACTGATCCTGCAACCGCCCGATCGGCGCGGCGGAACGCTGCAAGTATAGAAGATTTTCGCCCGTCTGCTCTAAGATCGGCTTGATCTTATCATGCGCCGCAAGAGAAGCGTCGAACGCTTTCTGCGCGTCTTCTTCGGAGGGGATCTCGCTGGAAAGGTCCACCATCTGGTGGTTCAGCAGGACGCGGATGAAGCCTTCCTCACGCATCGAGGCGAATTGCTCCGCCCAGGTGGACTCGTGTTTCTCCGTGATGTGCCAAACGACGAGGAAACGCGTGCGAAGCGGGAGCAGGGCGATGAATTTCGTGACCGTCTCGGAAGTGTCCCGCCGGACCTCGTGGCCGCAGGAAATACAGTACGTGATGCCGATTTTGGAGTAAAGAAGGCGCAGAAAATCGTAGGTTTCCGTCGCGGTGCCGACCGTGGCGCGGCTCGATTTGGTCGAAAGGTTTCCCGCGACGCAGATCGCCGGCGGGATCCCGTCGATCAGTTCCGCCTCGGGCTTTTCAAGTTGGTCGAGGAACTGGCGCGTGTAGGGCGAAAAACTCTCGATGTACCGCCGCTGGCCCTCG
>JAGCSD010000138.1 GCA_017964345.1 Clostridia bacterium | reverse complement strand
TCCAATCTAAAGGATATTATCGAAACCGGTACCCCGCTTGACGCGCTGATTTCCGCTTCCCTGATCGAAAACGTCTTCGAGCCGGGCACGCCTTTGCACGACGGCGCCATGATCCTCTCGGGCAACCGGGCGGTAGCGGCAGGCTGTTTTCTGCCGCTTTCGGAAAACAACACGCTGGAAAAAACGCTCGGCACGCGCCACCGCGCCGCGCTGGGCATGAGCGAGCACTCCGACGCGGTGGTGATCGTCATCAGTGAAGAAACGGGCGTGATCTCCTGCGCGAAGCAGGGCGTGTTCCGTCGGTATCTCGATCTTGAATCCCTGCGCGTTCTCCTGACCGACCTGTACACCGCCGAAGCCGCTTTGCCGAAAACCCTGACGGCGAAGCTGTTTGCGCGCTTTTTCGGAAAGGAGGACGGACCGCATGCCGAAGCCTGATAAAAAACAACGCCGCCCGATCGGCTCGTACGTTTCCAATAATCTGCTGTTAAAGGTACTCTCTTTCGTGTTCGCCGTGGTGCTTTGGAGCTTTGTGATTTCACAGACCAACCCCGTGCGTACCAAAACGCTGACGGACATTCCCATTACCGTCACGGGCTTAGACAAACTGCAGCGTGCCGGGTATACCGTGCGCGACAGCGACGCGGCAAACGGATTACACGTCACGGTGCGCGTTAATGCGTCCCACTCGCATTATCGGTTTGTGGACAAAAACACCGTTTCCGCAACCATTGATCTTTCACAGATCACCAACGACGGTGCCGCCACTCTGCCCGTACTGGTGACGCTTGCCAACGTGGGCGACGTAAGCCTTGTATCCGTTACGCCCTCGACCGTCAGCCTGGCAATCGACACGTTTCTTACCAAGGAAGTCCCCTTAAAATTAGAAACAACCGGCGACCTCCCCGACGGACTGATTTCACTGGCGCCTTCCTACCCCGAAACGGTGTCCATCAGCGGTGCCGGCTATTATGTGGAGCGCATCGCCTCCGCCATTCTCGACGTCAATCTCTCCGCCTTGACCGACGGTGCCTCCGTCAGCGGATTGTGCCGCTTTGCGGATGAAAGCAACAACGCCATCAAATTCACCGGTGTACGCGTTTCGGCGGACATGGATGTCATGACCGTGAAAGAAGTCAGCGTGGACGCCGAATCCGCCGTAACGGGAACGCCGAAAGCCGGCTATCAGCTTGCGCGTATCACCGTCGGCAAAGTGATGCTTTGCGGTCACCAAAGCGCGATTGAATCGCTGACCGCGCTGACGCCCGACGCCATCGACCTGACGGGCAAGAGCGACTCCTTCTCCGTTCCGTTGACCTTCACCATGCCTGAGGGCGTTTTCCTGGTGCCCGATCAGGATCCGATCGACGCGCAGATCGAGATCACAGAGGAACCGCTTTCCGTTTCACTTTCCCGTCCCCTCACGATAACGGGACTCGGCACGCCGCACGCTCGCCTGACGGACGGAACGACAACTCTGACGGTGTCAGAGAACGGCGCGACCTCCCTGCGCGTTCATGTCACGATCACCGGTCCGCGCTCTCTGCTCGATTCGATCACGGGAGAGGATGTGATCGTCCGGCTCGCGCTTGACGGCCGCGGCGCCGGCACCTATGAGCTGACGCCGAGCGTCGCGCTCAGTACGGCGCTCGCTTCCGGCGTAACCGCGCAGATAACCTCGCCGACGCGCCTGACCGTTACCCTGTATTAAGCATACGACGACCTACACGGCTCTTTTCCCTGTTTAAGAGCCGTTTTTCTTTATTTTGAATTTCTTTTCGCAAATTGACATTTTTCGATTGAACTTTTTCTTATTATTTGGTATAATACCTTATATATCAAACGGATGCAGTGAGGCGCAAACGAAATGTTTGAGATCCATCTCGGCGATACAGTCATCACGCGCAAAAACCATCCCTGCGGCGGAAACCGCTGGGAATGCGTGCGCACGGGCGCCGATATCAAATTAAAGTGCCTGACTTGCGGTCGTGTCATCATGCTGGATCGCGAGGAATGCCAAAAGCGCACAAAAGCCATCCTGCCGGCAGAAAGGGAAGAACATGAGCAAAAAGAAGAACCTAACCTTTAACTTTTTCGAGGCGGAAGAATATATAAAGGAATCACACCACTTTCAACCGCCGGACGCGCCGGAATCGGCGCACGACGGCGCGGGCGACCAGTTTTCCATGTTTCCAAACGAGCAGGACACTCCTTTGGAAGTGACGCCGATCACGCCGCGCGCGCGGCAAACGGCGGACAGTCTGTCCGCGGAAGAAACGGTCATAGAAGAAATCCCCGCGGAAGAAGCGGTCATAGAAGAAATCCCCGCGGAAGAAACCGTCGTAGAAGAAATCCCCGCGGAAGAAGCGGTCATAGAAGAAGCGCATTGGGATCCCGTACAAACCAAGCAGGTGGACCGCATGGCGGCGAACTTGGAGAGCGACGTGCTGGATGAGGACGATTTCACCTATCCCGTGCAGGAGAGCTTTTTGCCGCAGGACGAGGCACAGGACGAACTGAAGGTCGACGCGCTGCCGGGCTTTGACGAGATCCGCCGTTCAAGTGTAGCGGAAAACTTTGAAACGCCTTATCGCTATGAAGCCGCGTCGGGCGCGCGCGTTCGCTACCGCTTATCCCTCCCTAAAAAAACGGGCGCTAAAAAAGCGCGCCGGTTTTATCAGCTTTTCAGCTTGGCGCTGACGGTGATCGTGGCTCTGGTCTTGGCGTTGCTTCTTCGCGCGTTCGTCTTCCTGTTTGCCATGGTGGACGGTCCGAGTATGCAGCCCACGCTGGAAAGCGGAGAACGCGTGCTGGTCACCCGCTATACCTATGCTTTTTCGCCCATTCAGCGCGGTGATGTGATCGTCTGCCGCTTTGACCATCCGAATTTTCCGGATTATTATGTCAAGCGCGTGGTTGCACTGAGCGGCGAAACCATCCGCATTACCGACGGCGTGGTGTATATCAACGGTTCACCTCTCGCGGAAGATTATACGCTGTCCCCCGCGGCAAGTGACTTCCCCGAAACGCTGGTGCCCGAAGGCTGTGTGTTCGTTTTAGGTGACAACCGCAACAATTCCACCGACAGCCGCAAAGTCGGTTCGATCCGGGAAAACCGCATTATCGGTAAAGCGCGTTGTATTCTCTATCCGTTTTCGCAGTTCGGCAAAGGATTGGATCAGTGAACTACCTGCTATTATCGGATATTCACGGCAACGACGCGGCGCTTGCCGCCGTGCTTGCCGCCGTGCCGACGTCACGGTATGACGCTATTCTGGTACTGGGTGACAACGTCGGCGACGGTCCCTGCCCGGACAAAGTGTTAGCGGAACTGGCAAACCGCGGCGCCGTACAGATTGCGGGCAACCGGGAAGAGTTGGCGGTACGCCATTTTGACGGATTTGCCGAAACGCAAGCCGCCCTGCAATGGAAATTTATGCGGGATTCGCTCTCGTTTTTGTCCGCTTCGCAGCGCGACGCCCTGCGTACGCTGCGCAATCAGAAATTTCTCACCGACGGGGACCTTTCCCTGCGCATGGTACACGGTTCGCCGTTTTCCTTTAGGGAGGTTTTACGTCCGGAGAACACCGTACGTTTAGAAGAAGCCCTTTCCGCCGTGGACGAGCCGATCCTCCTCTGCGGACATTATCATTACCAGTATGCCTATCCCTGTGGGCAAAAACTGCTTTTGAACCCCGGCTCGGTCGGGCTTTCACAAAAAGGGGAAGCCTTCCGCGCCGATTATGCCCTGCTTCACCTGTCAGGCAATCAGGTGTCGTTTGAGCTGAACCATACTTACTATGACGGGGAAGCCGTTCTCCGTTCTTACAAAGAACGCGGTCTGTGGAACGCGACCCTGTGGGGCAGACTCGCCTACCGGGAAATGAGCGAGGGAAAGCCCTATATCATCGGTTTCGCGCGATACGTGTTTTCCCTTGCCAAGCAAAAAGGTGTCGATACCCATCCGTTGGATGACGAAATCTGGAAGGAAGCAAGCCGGACGTGGCAATGGACGCCGGCTAAGTGAGAACGATGTTTGACAGCCATGTCGCCGTCGGGCGGGAAGACCTTTCCCGGCTGATACAGCAAACACAAGCGACCGGTGCGTGCCTGATGCACACTCCGGAGGAATTTTTGACGCCGCATACTGACCTGCGGCGCTTTTCTTCCGCTTCTTTTTTGTTGACCGAGGGCGTGGAGATCCCTTTCGACGCCGCCACGCAAGACCGGTACGCTCTCCTGCTGGCGGGCAAACGCGCCGATTACCTTGTCAACAGCGTTTTGCGCGTAGACGGTCAACGTCTTGACGATATGGAATATTATACGAGTCAGCACCGGGACGACGCCTATCGCCGCTATCTGGAACGCGTGCTCGATTCGCTTGACGCGCCTTTCGCGTTTTCCGCGCTCGGTCCGCTGACGAGCCCCAGCCGCTATGCCTTCTACCCCGCGCCGAATATCGAATATCGGGAGTTTCCCGAACTGCTTGACTGCATTTTACTCAGGGCGATCTATACCGAAAAAGCTCTGGAAGTCAGCACCGCGGCGTGGGCGGTTTTGAACGATCTGATGCCTTCGTCTTCCATTCTGGCGCGTTACCGGGAATTAGGCGGCACGCGGATCACGCTGGCTTCTCAGGCGTACCGTCCCGCGCTCTGCGGTCAGCACTTCGCCGCCGCGCGCGAAAAACTGCTTGCGCTCGGATTTGACCGCTATTCGGTCTACGTCGAACAGCAGCCTACGGAGTATCCGCTATGAAGATCGGCTCGCTTTCCCTGTCCTCGCCGCTTTTGCTTGCCCCCATGGCGGGCGTGACCGATCCCGTATTCCGCGCCCTGTGCGCCCGATTCGGCGCGAGTTTGACGTGTACCGAAATGGTCAGCGCCAAGGGGCTTTTTTACAAAAGCGAACACACCGCCGACCTGCTTTTGCCCTCCGGCAGCCGTCCGGAAGCGGCGCAGTTGTTCGGCTCTGATCCCGCTGTTTTGGCGCGTGAGATCGCCTCGCCGTATCTTGCGCCGTTTGACGTGATCGACCTGAACATGGGCTGTCCCGCCCGCAAGATCACCGCCAACGGCGAAGGCGGCGCGCTCCTCAAAAACCTGTCGCTTGCCCGTTCTATTATGGAAGCCTGCGCGCGAGCGTCGGAAAAACCCGTCACGGTCAAACTGCGCGCCGGTTGGGACGCGCCCGTCGCGGTGGATTTCGCCCGTGCCGCCGAGGAAGCGGGGATCGCCGCCGTAACGGTCCACGGCAGGACGGTCATGCAGGGTTACAGCGGCAAGGCGGACAAAGCGATCATCCGCGTGGTCAAGGACGGCGTGTCGATCCCCGTGATCGGCAACGGCGACGTCTGCGACGCGCAAAGCACCCTTGCCATGATGGAAGAAACGCGTTGCGACGCGGTCATGATCGGACGCGCGGCGCAGGGACGTCCGTGGATCTTTGCCGAAATTCTCGCCGCCCTGAACGGCACGCCGTTCTCGCTTTCCTTTTTTGAAAAAATGGAGATCGCCCGTTTCCACGGCGTTGAGCTTGCCCGCCTGCGCGGCGAGGAAACCGCCATGCGGCAGATGCGCAAGCACCTGGCGTGGTACACACACGGTATGCACGGTGCTTCCGCCGTCCGCGGCAGTATGAACGCCGTTTCCACGCTCAGCGAGTTCCACGCGCTGGTGGATCGGCTGGAGAAGAGTGAAGGATAAAACCATCCACATTCCACATTCCGCATTCCGCATTCCACATTCCGCATTCCACATTCCACATTCCGCATTCCGCATTCACAATTCCGCATTCCGTTTCACTCGACGCCGCAATGCCATACCTTGCCGCGCGGCTGTTTTACCAACGTCCCTGCTCTCGCGGCGGGATCGGCAAACAGGGCATCAAGAACATCTTTTTCGGTGGCGACGGCGAGAACGCGATCAGCGCGGTCTACAATTAAAAGAGTGTAGAAACAGGCGCCGCCGAACGTGCGTGTCAGAGCGAGCAGAGGTTCGTCCAAGTAGACTTTTCGCCAGCGTACACGTCCGGCGTGACGCCAAACTTTCTGCCGCGCAAAAGGCAGGTGCGGACGGCGTGCTTCTGACCATGCGGAAACGGATAAAAATACCGCCGCCGTCAGCGTAGAAGCTTCCCCGCGCCACACAAGGCAGGCAAGCGAGCAGACCAAAAACGCTGTCGATGCGGCGATACTGCTCCATGTCATAATCTTCCCGCCGCGCGCCGTTCCGAGCGCGGCTGCAAACAGCGATGAAACGACCTGTCCGCCGTCAAGCGGCCAGATCGGCAGCAGATTAAACAGCGCCACGGCATACGACTCTTCCACAAAAACATCCCATGTCGGCAGCCACCCCGCTGTCTGTCCTTTCTGCCACAAAACGCCCGCGAGCAGGCTCGCAAGCGGTCCCGACGCGGCTATCAACAGCGCGTGCGCGGTTTTGTCCGCAAGGTCGGGAATGATCGCCGCGCCGCCGAACGGATAGAGCGTGACCGACTCCACGGGATGCTCTAAAAGCGACGCGACCGCTATATGCGCCGCCTCATGCAGAAACAAAACGCACAGCGCGCATATGAACACCGACGCCTGACCGGAAAGCACCCACAAAAGCGCGCACGCAAGAAAAAAAGGACTGACGCGCACCGCCGTACCGCGTACGGAAAATATCGTCATGACACGAAATACGGGCGCGGATCCAGCGGAACGCCGCCGACGTACAAACGGAAGATCACCTCACCCGTGGCATAGCCTACCGTATCGCCGCGCTTGACGTTCTTGCCCGCCTGCCACAGCGTGCCGACGTTCTGATACACACTGAGCTTGCCGTCCGCGTGACGCAAGGTCAGGCGCGTATCGTCCACGCTTTCGATCACGCCGTCCGCCGTCGCCAGCACGGCGGAAAACCGTTTGCAGGCGAATACCGCGCCCGTGCTTTCTTCCGTGGCGCGCATTTCCCCTTGTGCCGGCGTCAGCAGACTAACGATCGCCGTCTGCGCGTTCGTCGCCACGCTATCCTGTTTTTTTTGCGCAAAAAACAGCTCGCCAAGGCTCTCTTTGATGCGGAAATCCTCTTCCAGACTGCTCCGGACCCCCTGCCGGATCGTCTGCGGCAGGGTGCCCTTTCCCCAGACCGCATACGCCGCAAACGCCGCAAGAAGCAAAAGCACCGCCACGGCAACGGCTCTTTTTTCCCGTTTTTTCAAAATCAAACACCCCCGCACAAATCGTATGTGCGGGGGCGTGGTTTTATGCGGTTTTACACTTCGGAAAACGGTTCGATCGGGCGGTTGATGCACACGCTCTCGACCAAGCCAATGGCGATCATATTCGTCAGGAAATTCGAGCCGCCGTATGAAATAAACGGCAAGGGGATCCCCGTGATCGGCATGATACCGATCACCATCCCGATGTTTTCAAAAATGTGGAACATGAACAGCGCCATCACGCCCACGATGATCATGGCGCCGAAGCGGTCATACGCCTTATGCGTCATCAGATACCACATACGCACTTCCATGCCCACATAAATGAGGATCAGCGCCAAGCCGCCGAAAAACCCGAGAGATTCCCCGATGGCGGCAAAGATGAAATCGGTGCTGATGGCGAAAATAAAACCGTTTTGGCTGATCGAATTTTCGCCTAATACGCCCTTTCCCGTCCATCCGCCGGAGCCGATGGCGATCTTGGCGTAGCGAAGCTGATCGACTTCCTCTCCGCTTAGGAAATTCAAGATACGGCTTTGCTGTTTTTCACCCATCAGAAACCACAGCGCCACGCACGCCAGCGCGCCCGCGCCGAAAATCAGAAGCAGGTGCTGCCACTTGATACCGCCGGCAAAGAGCATGACGATAAAGATGAAGACATACACGAGCGACGTACCGATGTCCATTTGCGTCAAAAGCGCGCCGGTAAACGCGAGCATAACACCGAACGTCCACAACAGGTCTTTGAAAGAATTCAGGTTTTCTTTAGCGGAAATCGTTTTGGCAAGCAACAGGATCAATCCCAACTTGCCGATTTCGGTAGGCTGGAACGACATAAACTTACTGCCGCCCAAGGGGATATCGATCCATCCGCGCGTGCCGCCGTGTTCGGCTCCCTTAAAGGAAGTAAATACGATCAATCCCAAGCAGACGATCCCCACCACATACCAGATGCGGGCGTAGATGTGATAGTCCAGCCACGCGACCGCCGCCATGGCGACAAACCCGACGAATATCCAAATGAGCTGCCATTTGATCGTGGTGAAGTTCAAGCGGGACAGCGTTTCAAACAGCGTCGCCTCCTCCCCGCCCGTGGCGGGATCCGCCGTCGCCATCAAAATGGCGAGCAGCCCGAACAAGGCGATCACCGTTACGATGATCAGCAGGATGTATTCGATATTATGCAGTTTTCGTTTATCGAACAGCCACATATCGCGCTCTCCCGAAAATGATATATATATTGTACCATACTTTTTTCCGTTTATCAAGCGCCGGGAACGGTCTTTTTTGGGAAAAGCAGTGCGCCGATTCTGCAGACGATCATAAAAACGCATTCCGTACAGAAATGCGTTTGGTAAATTCAAATATGAAATATCTCTTCAAAAGAAACAACCAAGATTGTTTTTATCGCCATAATCTCATCCGGATATAAGTGCCTTTGCCCGACTTCTATTTTTGCAAGGGCGCTTCTTGTAATATCACAGCCGCTTACTTGCAATCTGGCGGAAAGCTGTTCTTGCGTCAAGCCCGCTTTTTCCCGTAATACACGGATATTGTTTCCGATTGCTTTTTCTATTTTTGCGTTCATGTTCTTCACCTTTGCGCTTTTTTGAAAAAGTCCTTGACTTCATTATATGCGTTTGTTATAATATGTTTGCACTTATATAGGTGCAAACATAAAAATCGGCTATCTATTAATGAGAGGAGAAAACTAAAATGAACAAAGCAATGAAAAAAATCGTGACTATTCTGCTGTTCGCGGTATTATTGTTTACAATGCAAATTCCTGCGTTTGCGGCTTCCAAAACGCTTACCTATAGAGACGGCTATGGCGGGCAAATCGTCGGTGAAGCAAAGGTTACGTTTAAGAATAGTGGGTTAAGACAATCAAACACCATCATAATTAAAAACAATTCATGCAAGCAAATCTATGTTGTGATTGACGGAGCAGGATATTATATTGATGCAAACCGAAATTACAAACTCTCTTTTAATGCTTATTTTGGTGTTACCACCACTACAAAAATAAAAATTCAATCGCAGGGTGCATACATTAATCCCCGCAGTGTGGTAATTGACGTTTCAAAAGGCGGAACAGTTGAATTTACCAAAACACTAAAAGGCAGTACGGTAAAATAACCGCACTGCTGCTGTGCCGATTTTTTCCGCCGCTTTTTTCGCGGCGTTTTTTATTCCCCCTGCCTGAGCGGATCGACGTACGCCACCACGGGCAGAGTAGCGCACAGACACGCGCCGGTACCGCGCCGCTCGATGCGAATGGACACGCTATCGTAGTCCGGCACGATATACTTGGCGGCGGCATCGAGCAATTCGGTCGTCAGGCGCAGAAGGAATTCCGCCGAAACGTTGGCGCGGTCACGCGACACGACCGCCATCAGCCGGTCCTTCGCCGCTTTGCGGGAGCCGTTCTTCGTGAAGCTTTTTTTCAGAAACGCGAACATACTTTCGCCCCCTTATCCCACGCGGCGCGGGAACAGCCGATTCATAAGCGCCTGCAGACCGCCGGGAGAGGCAAGGGGAATGTTTTCGCCCAAAAGACGCATAGCGATGTTTATATACTCCCTCCCCGCGCGGCTCGAGGGCATGAACACCGCCGCCTCACCCAGATTGGTGGCGCGCACGATGGACGCGTCGTCCGGTACGGCGCCGAACGCTTTCTGTCCCAAAATATCTTCCACGTCCTCAAGCGACAGCATATCACCGCTTCGCACAAGTTCCGGCTTGATCCGGTTGACGACAAGGGAAACGTGCGCGATGTCGCTTGCCGCCATCAGCCCGATCACGCGGTCGGCGTCGCGGACGCTGGAGACTTCCGGTGTGCAGACGACAAGCGCTTCCTCCGCGCCCGCCACGGCGTTGCGGAAACCCTGTTCGATACCGGCGGGTGAATCGAGCAGAATAAAATCGTACTGCGGGCGCAGTTCGTCAAGCAAATGGCGCATCTGTTCTTCTCGGATCGCGTTTTTGTCCCGCGTCTGGCTGGCGGGCATAAAGGAAAGATGCTCGCACCGCTTGTCCTTCAGAATAGCTTGCCGAATGCGGCATTTGTTTTCGATCACGTCCACAATATCGAACACGATGCGGTTTTCCAGTCCCAAAACCGTATCCAGATTACGCAGTCCCAGATCGGTATCAATGAGCAGCACTTCCTTGCCCTGCTGCGCGAGCGCGCAGCCGATATTCGCGCACGCGGTGGTTTTCCCCACGCCGCCTTTGCCGCTGGTCACCACGATGGTTCGTCCCATACGATCTCCTTCTCTCTTTTCGTTTGTTGTTCTCCTATCATACATCGGACGCGCAAAAAAGAAAAGAACTTGTTTTGTCGAATGCGGTCAGGTGACAAAACAAGCCGGAAAAACCGCTTTTTCCGTATAATTGCGTTTGATTTTTTTTCGGCTTTGTGCTAAAATAAACAGGAAAGACGTGCGCCGCAAGGCGCGGAAAGGGGAAATCATGAAACAAGCCACCAAACAAAACACCATCGGTGAAATTTTAGAGATGAACGCGGACGTCGCGGCGCTGTTTATCGGCAACGGAATGTTCTGTGTGTCCTGCCCGAGCGCGCAGGGCGAAACGTTAGAGGAAGCCTGCATGGTCCACGGATTGAACGCGGACGAGATGCTCGATCTGATCAACAAATTTTTAGCGGCGGGCGGTGAGGACGCATGATCGCGCTGGCATGTGACCACGGCGGATATGAGCTCAAATGCCTGATCAAAGAACATCTGCTTAAAAAAGGCTTCAATATAAAAGACTTCGGGTGTGATTCCGAAGAGAGCGTGGACTATCCCGATTTCGCCTATGCCGCGGCGAAAGCCGTTGTCAGCGGGGAATGCGAAAAAGGCATTCTGATCTGCGGTACGGGCATCGGCATGAGCATTGCCGCCAACAAGGTCAAAGGCATCCGTTGCGCCCTTTGTTCCGACACCTATTCCGCGCACGCTACGCGCGAGCATAACGACAGCAATATGTTGGCGCTCGGCGCCCGCGTAACGGGGTGCGAACTGGCAAAGGACATCGTGGACGCTTGGCTTTCCGCTTCCTTTATCGGCGCTCAGCACGTGCGCCGGTTGGAGAAGATCCGAAAAATCGAGAGCGAGCAATAAACCGAGCGGTCGCCCGTTGATCATCATACCGCCGTTTCATTCAAAAAAAGACGCCCGCGCGAAGAAAGACCTGTTTTCATCTTTCTTCGTTCGCGCAGCGTCTTTTTCTTTATGAGCGCGTCGGGCAGATCAGTCGGTCATCAGGACCTGCAGAGGCGTCAGATCAAGCAGGTCAAAATCGCGCAGCACGGGATAAAGCCGCCGGGCGATCGTTTTGACCCCGCCGACCGCGTTGCTTTCGATATTCAGCGGCAGGATCGGTTCGTGCAGGGACAGACGAAGCAAAAACCACCCGTCGCCCGATTCGGGCGCGAACGATACACGCACGCCCTCGCAGTTGTCCGGTGCAAGACTCCAGCCGTCGCTCGTTCGGGCGAATTCCGTGACCGCCTCGATCACCTGCGCGCCGTAAGCGCGGGTGTCCGGCGCGAGAACCGGCAGGCGCGCCTCGCGGCTCTCGGCGGGTTCTTCCAACCCGATCAAGAGGTTTTCGAGCTTTTTGCCTTCTTTCTGAAGCTGTGCCGCCTTGATCAGCAGTTTCGTCACCAGATACGCGCCGTCATCGAGAAAATAGTTTTCTTTCAACGCGGCGTGACCGCTTGTTTCGATTGCCAGCGGACAGTATTGCCCTTCGCGATTGAGGCGAACCGCCTCGTTGATCACGTTTTTGTACCCGCGCTTGAATCGGCGGTGCATACCGCCGCGATTGTCGATGAACTTCGTCAACCCGTCGGATGTCACGGAATCGGTCACGATCACCGCCGGCGTGCGTTCTTCCAATAAAATGGCGGAGATCAGCGCGATCAGCCGATTACGGTTGATTTCCCGCCCCCGGGAATCCACCGCGCCGGCGCGATCCACGTCGGTATCGAAGATCAACCCCATATCCGCCCCGGCAGCAAGCACCGCCCGCGAAACCGACGCCATCGCCGCCGCGTTTTCGGGATTGGGAATGTGGTTGGGAAAACGCCCGTCCGGCTCCAAAAACTGACTGCCGGAAATGTCCGCGCCCAGCGGTTCCAATACGCGCGTGGCGTAAAAACCGCCGGCACCGTTGCCCGCGTCCACCACGATCTTGAATCCGCGCAAAGGATGGTCGAAATCTTCCTCATCGTTCACCGCCTCGCGCACTTTCCGCGTTAGCAGATCGGTGTAAACCGTCAAAAAATCGCATATTTCCACACTGCCCCGCGCCTCCGGCGCGCACGCGCCTTCCTGCGCCAAACGCAGGATTTCTTCCACCTCCGTGCTTTCGCATCCGCCCGCCTTGGTGAAAAATTTCAGTCCGTTACGGTCGAAAGGCAGGTGACTGGCGGTGATCTGGATCGAACCGTCGCACGCGGCGGACGGTACAATGCACGTCATAAACATCGCGGGCGTGCTGATCAAGCCGCAGTCGAGAGCGGTCACGCCGCGTTTTTGAAGTGTGCGCAGGACCGTCGCGCGTATGCGGTCGGCCGACAGGCGCGAATCGTGTCCCACCGCCACGCGCAAGGACGTTTTTTCTGTTTTTTTGTTCAGCCAAAGAACGAACGCGTCGGTGATTTTTTCAATGACTTCGTCCGTCAGATCACCCTGTCCGTTTTCGCCGCCTATGGCGACGCCGCGAATATCCGATCCGTTTTTCAGGCTTGCCCATTCCGGGTTCAGCATTTTTCTCCCCTCCAAAGAAGGAGCGGCATCGCTATGCCGCTCGTGTTTTCAATATGATTTCGCGAAATAGATCTTCGTTTTGGCTTTTTTGCCGCAATGCACGCAGGTGCAGCCGTCGGCGTCATGACCTTCAAACGGAATATTCCGCGTCGTCGCGCCGGTTTCCTGCTTGATCGCCAGCTCACACTCGGTTTCGCCGCACCACGGGGCGAACACGAAATTTTTGTTTTCGATCGCCGTTTTGAAATCGTCCCAGTTTTCCGCGTGCGTGGTATGCTCGTCACGGTGCTTGCGCGCCGCCTCGAGCATATCCTTCTGGATCTGCGCCAAAAGCCCGTTCACGCGGGCTTCGATGCCCTCAAGCGGCTCAAAGAGTTTTTCATGCGTATCGCGGCGCACCAGCACGCACTGCTGTTTTTCGATATCTTTCGGTCCGATCTCCAAGCGCAGCGGAACGCCTTTCATTTCCCACTCATTGAACTTCCAGCCGGGGGACGCGTCACGGTCGTCAAGCTTGACGCGCACGCCTGCTTTCTT
>JAGCSD010000137.1 GCA_017964345.1 Clostridia bacterium | reverse complement strand
TTGCCAAACTGGAATATTTCAATCCCGCCGGCAGCGTGAAAGACCGCATTGCCAAAGCGATGATTGACGACGCCGAGAAAGCGGGGAAGCTGAAAGAAGGTTCCGTCATCATTGAGCCGACCAGCGGCAACACGGGCATCGGGTTGGCGGCGGTGGCGGCGGCGCGCGGATACCGCATTATCATCGTCATGCCGGAAACCATGTCGGTGGAACGCCGTCAGCTCATGAAAGCGTACGGCGCGGAGCTGGTGCTTTCCGAAGGCTCCAAAGGCATGAAGGGCGCTATCGCCAAAGCGGAGGAGCTGGCGCGCGAGATCCCGGACAGCTTTATTCCCGGGCAATTTGTAAACCCCGCCAACCCGAAAGCGCATTTTGAAACGACCGGACCGGAGATATGGAAGGACACCGACGGCAAAGTCGATATTTTCGTCGCCGGCGTGGGTACGGGCGGCACGATCACGGGCGTGGGCGAATTTTTGAAATCCCGAAACCCGAACATCAAGGTCGTGGCGGTGGAGCCGCAGACCTCGGCTGTGCTGTCCACGGGCGTTGCGGGCGCGCATAAGATTCAGGGCATCGGCGCAGGCTTTGTGCCCGACGTGTTGAACACCGCCGTGTACGATGAGATCATTCCCGTTTCCAACGAGGACGCGTTTGCGTTCGGTAAAAAGATCGGCAAGAAGGAAGGCGTGTTGGTCGGTATTTCATCCGGCGCAGCCGCATACGCCGCGTTTAGTCTTGCAAAGCGCCCCGAAAACACGGGCAAGACGATTGTCGTGCTTCTTCCCGACACCGGCGACCGCTATCTTTCCACGCCGCTGTTTGCGGATTAACGCTTTTACATTTTTCACTTTTCTGCGGGTAATGCGCCGCAAAAAAGATAAAAAAGCTTGGACACCCCCGCGCGGTTTTCCGTTAAAACGTGCGGGGGTCTGATAACAAAACGTTGAGAAGTTTTTGTCCGACCGTGATGAGGCGGTAATTTGAAAATATGCAAAAACAATTAAATTCACGAGGTAAAGGCAAGAAACACCGAGATTGCAGAAATGTAGTTTCGGTGTTTCCGTTAGTGCTGATTTGCGTATCGACGAATACCGGAAACAGGTGATTGACGAGGACGGATGCGTCGATGTCGTCAACGAGCTTTTACAAAAAATCATAAACGTACCGACGAAGAAAACCAAGATTATAGAGGTATCAAAATGAAAGATGTTTTTATCGGGCAAATCGGAGTACGGGGGCAGAGGCTCTGCAAGTTCTTCAGAGAAAACAAACCCACCACCGTCAACGTGATGCGGATGAACGGCAGTTCGAAGCAATATTTGCGAGAGGTTGATGAACAATCGGAGGAAATGCTCTTTCGGCTCGGAGTCCGGCTGATGATCGAATGACGGATATGCGCCAGCACATCGAGCGTTCGTACGTGTTTCTGCCATTTTTGTTCTTCCAAGAAAACTTCGTTTGCGGCGTCAAAGCTCTCTGCCGCGCGCAGAGCGCGCGTCAGGCGCGCGATCTCTTTTTTCAGCTCCGCCGCGTCGGGACGCTGATAAGGCATTTGTGAAAATTTCATACATTCTCCTTCCGGTCTTTCCGCTGAATTATTTGTATTATACTGCACGCCCCGTATTTTTCAAGCAGGATTTGCCGGTTGCGCAATCTTTGATTTTATGATAAAATAGACGTGCTTTCAGGCGAATCGGGTCGAAACGGAGGGAGAAAGATTGAAGCGCGTCGGATTGTTTGCTTTGGTCGCATTGCTGTGTGCCTGTACGCCCGTGTCCGTTCCGAATGCCTCTCCGTCCGCGTCTTCCGTTTCCACCATCGTGCCGGCTTCGCCGCGCCCGTCGCACTCAACGCTCGTTTCGGTTTCCCCGACGCCCTCGGTAACGCCGACGCCGTATCCGAGCAATCCGGACGTCACGCCCTCGCCGTTTCCGCGCAAAAATCCGTCCGTCGCGCCGCGGGAAGCGCCCGCGGGTTATACGGGTAAGTATCTCGTCAAGGTCGCCCGCACGGAAAACCGCGTCTGCGTGTATGATCGCGGAACGGACGGCGCTTATACCGACTGCGTACAGGTGTTCATCTGTTCGGCGGGCTTGTACGGACGCACGTGGGACACGACGCCGGAGGGTACCTTCTACACCACACACAAATACGAATGGCGCTCGCTTTACGGCGGTACGTTCGGGCAGTACGCCACGCGGATCCACGGCTCCATTTTATTTCACTCGGTACCGTATACGGCAACACGCAAGGATACGCTGAAATATGAAGAATACAACAAGCTCGGACAAGCGGCTTCACAGGGCTGTATCCGCATGACCGTGGCGGACGCCAAATGGATCTTCGATCACTGTGCCATCGGCACCTGCGTGATGATCTATGACACGGTGGCGGAAGATGCCCTGCCGTCGCCCGCGCCGTATATCGATCCCCAAAATCCCAACCGCGGGTGGGATCCCACCGATCCGGACAAAAACAATCCGTGGAAAAAAGAACCCGTAACAGAGGAACCCGTCATAAAAAATACGCAGGTCGCATCCGAATGAGGCGACCTGCTTTTTTTAGTATCGTACAGCAATTTCATGTCAGGAATCGGCGTTTCCCTTTTCCGCTTCTTCTACCAGCGCTTTGATTTTGGCGCGGATCATGTCTTTAGGTCCGTTCAGAATGTCAGCGATCCGTTCGTCGTTAAGCCGTTCCAGAAAGGCGATCATGCCGTCGTCTGTTTGAAACTGCAACGCATACTTCATTTTTTCGATGAACACCATGTCGTTCTCTTTTGTTTTTTGATCGTCGAGAAACTGTCTGAACGGCGCCGCGCTCTTTTCGCCCGAAGATTTCTGCGCGCTTGCGAACATTTTTTCAATGCAGAAAAGGTGTTCTTCGGAAGCCATAGACGAGTCCGTCAGAAGAATCATCGCCGAAATGCGAATTCTGGTAAAGAACAGGGTGATCGCACCGCTGAGCGCCGCCGCGCATAATCCGATGAAAAGCGCCACACCGAACGATATAACAAAGCTTAGTTTGATCGTAACACTTAATAATGTAGTTACTGCCGCCAAAACAGCTAATATCTCCGGCAGCTTGCAAAATAATTTATAATACGGTTGATACGGATGATCCTTCATTTAGATCGCCCCTTTCATATTGGGAAGTATTCTTCCTATAAATATACACTAATGGTTCCTATTTGTCAAGCGTTTTTGGAATTATAATTCCTGTATAGGGCACAATACAGGAAGGAGAGTGGCAGTCATGCTGGAGAGGGATTTCTTGAAGATCGGCGCCAGGATGTACCGGGCGCGCAAGGCGAGAGGACTGACGCAGGCGGAGGTCGCCGAGGCGGCGGAGATTTCCGACAGAACATACGCGGATATCGAACGGGGAAGCGTGAATATGCGCTTGGAAACGATGCTTTCCATTTGTACGGCGCTGAAGATTACGCCCGACGAGCTGTTGACGACCGTGCCGCCGGACGAAACGGATACGGAGGAGATCCTCTCTCTTTTGAATACGTGCGGCGCCGCCGAAAAACAAACGGCGTTAAAATTGTTAAAGGTGTATTTGCAATCGCTTCACTGACGAAACAAAAACTTCCCCTTGCTTCGGGGAAGTTTTTGTTTCGGATGAACGGGTGGAAAGCCGTTACGCGGTTTCCATAAACTCCGCCGCTACGGTATCGCAAAAGTCGCGTCCGCGCGCGGTCAGGCGCAGGAAGCCTTCGGCTTCCTCCAAAAACCCGCGGTCGAGATTCGTTTGCAGGGCGGATGCGTAAAACGCGTGAAAGTCAAGGGCAAAGTCGCGTTCAAACCGAGCGATATCCACGCCCCTGTTCATGCGCAAGCCCAGAAAAACGCGCTCCTCCCGCTTGTCGCGATCGGAAAGCGTTTGCGTTTCCTCAGTCGGATCGGCGGCGGTGAGGTAGCGGGGCAAAGAGGGCGTGTTGCGCTTGCGCGCGCCACGAAAGAGCGAATGCGCCGCGCATCCCAGCCCGATATAGTCGCCGCACTCCCAGTAGTTGATATTGTGCCGGCACGCGTGCCCCGGCAGGGCGAAATTGGAGATCTCATACTGCTCATACCCGGCGCGGGCAAGCGTTTGCTCGGTCAGGTGTACCATGGCGCGCTCCTGTTCGTCGTCCGGCAGGACGATCTCGCCCTTTGCCGCCATACGTCCCAGCGGCGTTTGAGGATCGCAGATCAGCGAATAGCAGGAAATATGCGTCGGCGCAAAAGCGATCGCTTCTTTCAGCGTATTCCCCCACGCCTCCGCCGTCTGCCCCGGCAGCGCCGTAATGAGGTCGAGATTCCATTTGTCAAAACCCGCCGTTTTGACCGCTTCGACAGCCGTTTCCAGTTGGGCGCGCGTATGCGCCCGCCCCAAAAACGCCAGTACGTCGTCGCTCAGGCTCTGCGCGCCGAGCGAAACGCGGTTCACGCCGCCGGAAAGAGCGGCGAGCATTTTTTCCTTCGTCACCGACGCGGGGTTGGCTTCCATCGTCCATTCAACGTCGGGCGCAAGGTCAAAGCAGTCGCGCACGAACGCGCAAAGGTCTTCTATTTGCTTTTCACTCATCAGGCTCGGCGTGCCGCCGCCGAAAAACACCGTGCCGATCTTTTCGCCGCGGTACGTTTCCGCTTCGCGTTTTAAGGCAGATAAATACGACGGCAGAAGCGATTCTCTGCCGCCGTAGGAAACGAAATCACAATACGCGCATTTTTGGGCGCAAAACGGAATATGCAGATACAGCCCGGTCATTCTTCGAGCTTCAAGACCGCCAAAAACGCTTCCGAAGGCATTTGGACCGTGCCGACCTGGCGCATCCGCTTCTTGCCCTCTTTCTGCTTTTCAAGCAGTTTTTTCTTTCTGGTAATATCGCCGCCGTAGCATTTTGCCAACACGTCCTTGCGCATGGCTTTGACGGTTTCCCTTGCGATGATCTTGCCGCCGATCGCCGCCTGAATCGGAATTTCAAACAGCTGGCGCGGAATCGCGTCACGCAGTTTTTCCGCCACACGGCGTCCGTGCGCGTATGCCTTTTCCCGATGCACAATGACCGAAAGCGCATCGCAGGGGTCGCCGTTAAGTAAAAAGTCCAATTTTACCAGATCACCGGTTTGATAGCCCGCCGGTTCGTAATCGAACGACGCATACCCGCGCGTGCGCGATTTTAAGGAGTTGAAAAAGTCGTAAATGATTTCATTGAGCGGCATCCGGTATTCCAGGACCGCCCGATTTTCATCGGCATAACGCATATCGAGATATTCCCCGCGCTTTTCAATGCACAAATCCATGATTGCCCCGATATATTCCTTGGGTGTCATGATTTCCGCTTTGACGATCGGCTCACGCATTTCGGCAATCTCGTCCACTTTAGGCAGATTGGCGGGGTTGTCGATCATCACGACGTCGCCGTTCGTCTTATGCACTTCATAGATCACGCTCGGTGCGGTGGTGATCAGGTCGAAATCAAATTCGCGCTCCAAACGTTCCTGAATGATTTCCATGTGCAAAAGTCCCAAAAAACCGCAACGGAAACCATAACCCAGCGCGGCGCTCGTTTCCGGTTCGAAGGTCAAGGACGCGTCGTTTAGGCCTAACTTCTCCAGCGCGTCGCGCAGATCGTCGTATTCACTGCCGTCGGCGGGGTAGATCCCGCAGTAGACGTTGGGCATAATGCGTTTATACCCCGGCAGAGGCGCGTCGGCGGGGAAAGCGTTGTTGGTGATGGTATCACCCACGCGCGTTTCCGACACGGTCTTGATACTGGCGGAAATATAGCCGACCTGCCCGGCGGAAAGCTCTTCCACCGGCAGATAACCGGGCGTGAACACGCCGACCTCGGTCACGTCAAACGTATGCCCGGAGTGCATCATGCGAATGGTATCGCCCACGCGCACGCGCCCGTTCACGATGCGTACGAAACTGAGCGCGCCTTTGTAGTTGTCATACAGAGAGTCAAAAATCAACGCTTGGAGAGGCGCGTCCTCATCGCCCTTAGGCGCGGGAACGTCCTTGACGATGCGTTCCAACACTTCGTGGATGTTGATGCCTTCTTTGGCGGAAATGCGGGGCGCGTCCAGACAGGGAATACCGATGATATCCTCTACTTCCTGTGCCACACGCTCCGGTTCGGCGCTGACTAAATCGATTTTATTGATGACCGGCACGATTTCTAAGTTCTGCCCGACCGCGAGGTATACGTTGGCAAGTGTCTGCGCCTGCACGCCTTGTGTGGCGTCCACGATCAGTACCGCGCCCTCGCAGGCGTTCAGACTGCGTTCCACTTCATAGGTAAAGTCCACGTGCCCGGGTGTGTCGATCAGGTTCAGCATATATTCTTTGCCGTCGTCGGCGGTGTAGAACATCCGGCACGCCTGAGATTTGATCGTGATGCCGCGTTCCTGCTCCAGTTCCATCGTGTCAAGCAGTTGATCGTGCATCTCGCGCGCGTCCACCGTGCCGGTCTCGTCGATCAGCCGGTCCGCCAGCGTCGACTTGCCGTAGTCGATATGGGCAATGATACAGAAGTTTCGTATCCTCTCTTTTTCAAACGTCATCGGGTTCTCCGTTATCTGCCGCAGCAGTTTTTATATTTTTTGCCGCTGCCGCAGGGGCAGGGATCGTTCCGTCCGACTTTGTTGCTGACGGCTTGGTGATCCTGCCGCCATGCGCGCGTGATCTCGGTACGTTTTTCTTCCGTGAGCACGCCGTCCCACTCCTTTAAGGTGTAAAGCCATTTGGCTTTGGCGGTCAGCATATTGTAATACAGCTTTTCCGGCTCGATTTCCATGTTGACGGCGGTGGATTCCTCCAGCGCCGCCGTATCAAGCGGCGTTTTTAAGGAAGAATTGATGCCGTCGGCAAACGGCGCGAAAACAGCGATCTCCATGTTCAAGGAATCGGCGATCTCCTGCACGGTGCCGGTCAGGGTAAACCGCTTATCCCCCAAAATAGCGCGGTAGGCGTCGGTTTCCTGCTGATAATACTCGTTCCAGAGCTTGGATTGATCGGCTTCGCTCTGGCAGAGCTTTTGCATCTGCTCCCATGTATCTTGGATCTTCATAGTGCTTTCTCCAGTTCTTTTTGTATGGCTTCTAAAAACACGCGGCTCGTTACGCTCGTTTTATCGGGGAGCGCGCTGAGCGCGTAAAGGTCCTTGGTCATCACGCCGTTCTCAATGGTGCGAAGCGTGGCGCGCTCTAATTTTTCCCCGAAAGCGGTCAGCGCGGGAAGATTGTCCAGCTCGCCGCGCTTTTTCAGCGCGCCTGACCTGGCAAAGATCGTCGCGACCGGGTTCGTGCTGGTTTCCTTGCCTTCGCGATACTGATAGTAGTGGCGTGTGACCGTGCCGTACGCCGCCTCAAATTCATACTTGC
>JAGCSD010000136.1 GCA_017964345.1 Clostridia bacterium | reverse complement strand
CTGTTGATCGTTCTGGCGGCGGGCGTATGGCTCTATCGCAAGCAGCATACCTCCTATACCTATACGTTCCGTGAGGACACGTTGATCGTGGAACAATTCTCCGGCAAGCGCCTTGTCAAGGAACTGCGCGTCGCCAAAGCGGACGTAACAGCCGTCACCGAAGGCGCGGCAGGGCAAAGACTGTTCCCCAAAAGCGCGCAGCCGGTGACCGTCCAAACCGCCGAAAACAAATACGCGCTGGCGCTGGACGAAAAACTGATCGCCTATCTGCGCACACCGTCCGTGACCGACGCCTTTATCGACCAAAACACCGAGGCGATGCTGAACGACCTGAAAGAATTGATCGCCATTCCGTCCGTCAAGGAAAACGAGGAGGACAATCTCCCCTTCGGCGAGCCGTGCGCTCAGGCGCTGGAATACGTGCTCACCCTTTGTGAGTCTTTCGGCATGGAAACCGCCAACATCGACAACTATTGCGGCTGGGCGCAGATCGGTGAAGGCGATACGCTGCTCGGCATTCTTTGTCATTTGGACGTCGTGCCCGCCGGCGACGGTTGGGAAGGCGATCCGTTCACGGCGCGCGTGACCGACAGGGAGATCTTCGGGCGCGGCAGTATTGACGACAAAGGTCCCGCGATCGCGGCGATCTACGCCGTGGCGGCAGTCAAGGAAGCCATGGAAGAGCTTCCCTGCCGTGTACGGCTGATCTTCGGCTGTGACGAGGAAAGCGGCTGGGCGTGCATGGATCGCTACAAACAAACCGAAGACATTCCCGACATTGCCTTCACTCCCGACGCGGACTACCCCGTCATCATTACCGAAAAGGGCATCGCGCACATCAATTTGCGGACGAGCCTTGCCGAAAGCAATTATCAACTGTATATCCGGGGCGGTCTGCGTCCGAACATGGTGCCGGACAAAGCCACCGCTACCGTGATCGGCAACATGGACAAACTGCAATCCGTCCTGGCGCACTACGACGCCAAAGCATTCGGCTTGGAGTTTACTGTGGAAGACGATCATTTAGACATCGTTTCCACCGGTGTGGGCGCGCACGGAAGCACGCCGGAAAAAGGCAAAAACGCGCTGTTTGAACTGTTCCGCCTGCTCAAGGCTCTGCATTTGGGCGGAAGCCAAGGCGACTTCGTGGACGCCGTTATGGATATGTTTGTGGACAAAACCGACGGCAGCGGCGTACATTTGCATTTACAGGATGAAGCTTCCGGCTCTCTGTCACTGAACCTCGGTATCTGCCTCGTCGGTAGAAACGATCTGGATGAAACCATGCAGGACGACTCCTGCCGCCTGGTGCTGGACATCCGCTACCCGATCACATACGGCGCCGACGACATTCTCGCCCGCCTGCAAACGGCACTGCCCGGCTCCTGGAGCGCGGAGATCCTGCACGCGCAGGCGCCCCACCATGTCGATCACGCTTCCCCGCTGGTCCGCACCTTGATGGACGTCTACCGTGATTATACCGGACGGGATGACGAGCCGCTTGCCATCGGCGGCGGCACTTACGCCCGCGCCCTGCCCGGCAAAGCGGTCGCCTTCGGCGTACAGTTCCCCGACAGAGAGGATAAAGCGCATCAGCCCAATGAATCACTTGTTCTGGAAGACTTCTATATCAGCGCGAAAATGTTCGCCGCGGCGATCGTGCGTCTTTTGGAACAGGCATAAAACTTGCTCAAAACACATAAAGACAACGCTGAAAGTCATTAGCTTTCAGCGTTGCCTTTTTTATTTGCGCTTTTTCTTAAAATCCTCCTTGATCTCGTCCGCCCATGAGGCATCGACGCACGCGCAAGCGCGCATGGCGCGCGCCGCCTTTTCCACCGCGCGGAAGACCGCCCGTGTGCCGGAGGAATCGGCGCGGTAGTTGACGGCGTGATCCTAGCGGATGCCGATCGCCCCCGCCGCGGCAATGGCGTCGATGTTGGCGCCAATGAAAAGGAATTCCCAGCCTTCCTCCCGCTTTTGTTCAACCAGCTTTTTGATCGCGTTGCCGTCAAAGCGGCGGCTGGCGTTTTCCATGCCGTCGGTCGTGATGACGAACATCGTGCGCGCCGGGACATCTTCGGGGCGGATATACCGATGCACGTCCGCGACGTGTTCCACTGTGTCGCCCACAGCGTCTAACAGAGCCGTGCATCCGCGCACCGTGAAGTAATTCTCGGTCATCGGCTGAACGGACGAAAGGCTTACGCGGTCATGCAGGCGCACTTGTTCATGGTCGAACAGCACCGTGGTGACCAGCGCCTCTCCCTCCTGCTTCTTCTGCCCCTCGATCATGCTGTTGAAGCCGCCGATCGTGTCCTTCTCAAGCCCCGCCATTGAGCCGCTCCGGTCTAAAATGAATACCAGTTCCGTCAAATCGTTTTTCATCTTGGTTCCCTCCGTTTTTTAGTTTACACACGCATTGTACCACGCGGAGAAAACAAAAAGGTCGCCTGTCAGGCGACAAAAAAGCAAAAAGCGCGGCGACCGGAGTCAACCCAACAGGCTCTGGTCGAAAGCAAAGAGCGCTTCATTGATTTTCAGCACATCGTATTCCTTTTTCTTGATAAAATACGATACGATGCAGTCAAATGCGCTGCTCGGTGAAAAGGCAAATCCGGCGCGTTTCAGGAGTTGCTCGGTTTCCGGCAAGGACAACTCCAGCGCCACGGCAAAGGCCAGAACCGTTTGTTTGCTCGGTCGGTATGCGGGATTGGAACGAATTTTTGAAAACAACTTTCTGTCCACATTGGCGCGCTTATAGCACGCCGCGTCCGTCATACCCTTCCGGTCGATCAAATGCAGAAGCAGTTCCGAAAACCCCTCGTCTAATCGGCTTAATTCTTCCGTCAAACCATGCGGAAGCGCCTCCTTGCAAAATACCGGAGATTCCATGCTCTTCGCCCTTTTGGCACGGCTTGCCTTGCGCTCGACGGCGGTGGTGAACAGGCTTGCCGGAGCAGGCGGAGCGAGCAGAGCGAACAGTGCCTTTCGGTCTGCCTCGTCCACCGGCGTATCTTCCGTCACGAAATAAACCGTCATGCCCGCGTCCGTAAAAAACGGGCGCATGACGTCCAGCGCCAAAGAAAACTCGCGTTCAGGTGAAAGCCCGTAAAACGCCTGCGGTGACAGGCGCGGCAACGCGACGGTTTCACATCCGCTATCCCGTGCCAGCGTCAGCGCCCGCGCATAGCAGGACGCCAGCAGGTCTTCCTCATGCTTGAACCCGTGATACCACCGCGGCGGCACTGTGTGGATCAAAAACCGGCACGGCAGATCTCCCCCCGGCGTTATGACCGCCTGCCCGTAATCCACCGGAGCAAGCGCGGCGCAGGATGTCAACGCCTCCTGCCCCGCCGCCGCGCGGATGCGTCGATCCGTTTGATTGCCGCCCCTAAGATGCGTGTTGGCGGGCGTAACGATGGCGTCACAGGATAAGGCGGTAATGTCCCGCCGACTGAAAAACAGCGGCATGTTCCTCTCCTTTCCATATCAAAAAGCAGTGCTTGAAATCCCAAACACTGCTTTTTCTCTTATGCCCAAGGATCCTGAGATTTCGGTTTGCGAATACCGACGGTCAAAAACTGTTCCCACAGGCACCAGGTGCCGTCGCCCTTCTTGCGCAGGGTAACCTGGCGGGGACTGTCCGCGCCGCCGGAAGCAATGTTCAGCTTCGCGTATCCTTCATTCTGATAGGTGTAGGAATCCGCAAAAACCGTAACGGTGAACGGCTCGGACGGCGTGTAATCGTTTTCAGGCTTCGCGCCGGCGAAATACGAGAACGGCACATACGTTTGCCCGTCCGCAAAGCGGTCGCGCAGAAACTGAATGTCCGTTGTGGACAGCGGACGCGGTCCGCGCAGGAAGTTCAGCATATCGATGCCGATCTGCGGCTCGGCGGCGTAGGCGCACAGCGCGCACACGGTCAGCGCCGCGGCTTTGAAGGGGGTATCCAGCGCCGCTTCCGGCAGAGCTTTCAGTTCTTCCACGCTTTCGGGAAGCGCCTGAAAAACAAAGGTTTCTTTCTCACTGCCGCTAACTGCCTCCTTGGCGGCATTCTTAAGTTTGTCAAAGATGCTCATAGTATTTCCTCCTGTCCATCCTTAGTAGGTTTTTATTGTTTTCATTATATCGGATAATGAAGCAAATTGCAAGATATTTTTTTTCAAAATGAATTTCCATTGCTTTTTTATAGGAAAGGAAGTATAATGTTGTCAAGAACTCTCGCGCAGATACGCGTTAAACAGAAAGGACTATATCTATGCAGCTCACACCCGATATTTTCGCCGTCGGCGTCAACGACCGGCAGATCGACCTGTTTGAAGGTCAGTATCCCGTGCCGAACGGCATGGCCTACAATTCATATGTGATCCTGGATGAAAAAATCGCCGTAACGGATACGGTGGATCGCCATTTTACACACGAATGGCTGGACAATGTCGCCGCCGTTTTGAACGGCAGAACACCGGATTATCTGATCGTTCAACACATGGAGCCGGATCATTCCGCCAACATCCTGCGTTTTTGCGAAACCTACCCCTCGGCTACGGTCGTGGCAAGCGCCAAAGCGTTCCCCATGATGCAGAACTTCTTCGGCAAAGATTTTGCCGACCGCCGGCTGATCGTCGGTGAAGGCGACACGCTTACTTTGGGCAGACATACGCTTCACTTCATCGCCGCGCCGATGGTGCATTGGCCGGAAGTGCTGATGACCTATGACGAAACGGACAAGGTCCTGTTTTCCGCGGACGGATTCGGCAAATTCGGCGCCGGTGACGTCGATGAGGACTGGGCGTGCGAGGCGCGCCGGTACTACTTCGGCATTGTGGGCAAGTACGGCGCGCAGGTGCAGGCGGTACTGAAGAAAGCAAGCGCCCTGGACATCCAAACGATCTGCCCCCTGCACGGACCTGTTTTGACTGAAAACCTCGCCTATTATCTGAACCTGTATAACATTTGGTCGAGCTATGAAGTCGAAAGCGACGGCGTGATGATCGCCTATACGTCGGTGTACGGCAACACGGCAAAAGCCGTAGAGCTTTTGGCGGAAAAACTGCGCGCGAAGGGATGCCCGAAGGTCGTTCTGACCGACCTTGCGCGCGACAGCATGTCCGAAGCGGTGGAGGACGCATTCCGTTACGGGCGCCTTGTGCTGGCAACGACCACTTACAACGCCGAGATCTTCCCCTTTATGCGCACGTTTATCGAGCATCTGACCGAGCACGGCTACCGCAACCGTACCGTGGCGCTGATCGAAAACGGTTCTTGGGCGCCGATGGCGGCAAAGGTCATGCGCTGTCTGCTTGAACCGTGCAAAAACCTGACCTTTACCGATACAACCGTGTCAATCCGCTCCGCCATGAACGACGAAAACCGTGAACAACTTGAATCCCTTGCGAATGAGCTTTGCCGGGATTATCTGGCGCAGAGCGGCAAAACAGCAGATAAAAACGACTTAAAGGCACTGTTTAATATCGGCTACGGGCTATATGTCGTCACTTGTCATGACGGCAAAAAAGACAATGGGTTGATCGTCAATACGGTTTCACAGGTCACCAGTACCCCAAACCGCATCGCTGTCACGATCAACAAAGACAACTATTCGCACCATGTTATCAAACAAACGGGCATCTTAAACGTCAACTGCCTGTCCGTGGACGCACCGTTTTCCGTGTTTGAAGACTTCGGCTTCCGCAGCGGACGAAATACGAACAAATTCGACCGTATCACGCCGCTTTACAGCGACAACGGACTGGCATTCCTGCCTCACTATATCAATTCGTTCATGTCCTTAAAAGTGGAACAGTATATGGATCTCGGCACGCACGGGATGTTCATCTGTTCGGTAACCGAGGCGCGGGTTCTGTCCAAGGCGGAAACGATGACCTACACCTATTATCAAAACAACGTCAAGCCCAAGCCCCAGACCGAAGGAAAAAAAGGTTATGTCTGCAAGATTTGCGGCTATGTGCATGAAGGAGAACTTCCGGATGACTTCATTTGCCCGCTTTGCAAGCACGGCGCCGCCGATTTTGAGCCGATAAACGGGTAATTCCCCATTGACGGATCGTAAGCAGTGTGCTATAATAAGAAAAAAATCGGGAGGAACTTTTCGATGAAGCATATTCAGACCTTAACCAATAAGACTCTTTGCCAAAGCGCCAAAAACGGCGGTTGCGGCGAATGCCAGACGTCCTGTCAGTCCGCCTGCAAGACGAGCTGCGGCATTGCCAATCAAAAATGCGAAAACAAGAAAAAATAATGTTTCTGCCAAAGAGGCGGTCGATTGATCGGATCGACCGCTTTTTTTGAATTTTTCGGAGAAAGACCATG
>JAGCSD010000135.1 GCA_017964345.1 Clostridia bacterium | reverse complement strand
CGTCGGGCGGTCTGCGCGCCACGTTCGAAGCGCGCGGGTATACCGCTTGGGATCCGACCTCTTATGCTTTTATAAAAGGTAAGACGCTCTGCATTCCGACGGCGTTCTGTTCGTTTGCCGGTCACGCGCTGGATAAAAAAACGCCGCTTCTGCGTTCGATGGAGGCGCTGAACAAGCAGGCTCTGCGCATTCTGCGTCTGTTCGGCAACGATACCGCCAAGTGCGTGCGTTCCTCAGTCGGACCGGAACAGGAGTACTTCCTGATCACCAAAGAAATGTACGATGCCCGTCCCGACCTGCGCTTTTGCGGCAGAACGCTGTTCGGCGCGAAGCCTCCGAAAGGGCAGGAAATGGACGATCACTATTTCGGCGTGATCAAACCGCGCGTCGCCGCGTATATGGAAGAACTCAACGAGGAACTGTGGAAGCTCGGAATTTTAGCAAAAACCGAACATAACGAAGTCGCGCCCGCTCAGCACGAATTGGCGCCGATCTATACGACGACGAACGTCGCGACCGACCATAACCAGCTTACCATGGAAATCATGCAAAAGGTCGCGCAAAAGCACGGGCTGGTATGCCTCCTGCATGAAAAGCCTTTCGCGGGCGTAAACGGCAGCGGCAAGCACAACAACTGGTCTATTGCCACCGACGAGGGGCAAAACCTGCTTTCGCCCGGCGAAACGCCCTATGAAAACGCGCAATTCCTGTTGTTCCTGTGCGCCGTCATCAAAGCGGTGGACGATTATCAGGACCTTCTGCGGCTTTCGGTCGCAACCGCCGGCAACGATCACAGACTCGGCGCGAACGAAGCGCCGCCCGCCGTGATTTCCATGTTCCTCGGCGACGAGCTGAACGCCGTTTTAGAGGCGATCGAAAACGGCACGCCGTATAAGGGTGCCGAAAAAACGCAAATGAAGCTCGGTGTGGACGTTCTGCCGAAATTCAACCGTGACACGACCGATCGCAACCGTACTTCGCCCTTTGCTTTTACCGGAAACAAGTTTGAGTTCCGGATGCTCGGTTCCTCCAACAGCATTGCCTGCGCGAACATCATGCTCAACGCCGCCGTAGCGGAAAGCCTGAAAGTGTATGCCGACCGCTTAGAAGGCGCCGAGGACTTTGAAAGCACGCTGCATGAAATGATTCGCAAAACGATCAAGGATCATAGGCGTATCATCTTCAACGGCAACGGATACGATGAAGCATGGATCAAAGAAGCGACCGAGGTTCGCGGACTGCTCAACTACCGCACGACCGCCGACTGCATGCCGCATCTTTTGGATAAAAAGAACGTCGATATGCTGACGGCGCACAAGGTGTTCACGGTAGAAGAGCTGCGTTCCCGTTGTGAGATCATGCTGGAGAACTACTGCAAGACCGTCACTATTGAAGCCAATACCATGGTCGACATGGCAAAAACGCAGATCGCGCCCGCGATCGCCGCTTTTGCCGCGGACACGGCGAAAAACGCGCAGACAAAAAAGGCGCTGGACAGCACCGCCGCGTGTTTATATGAAACGGGGCTGGTCAGAAAGCTTTCCGCGCTGACCGACGGGATCGCCGCAAAAACCGACGAACTGCAAACCGCTTTGCTTACCCTGCATGACGCGGACGGCGTGATCGCCGAATCCGCCATGATCCGCGACAAGGTACTTCCCAAAATGTGCGAGCTGCGCGTAGCGTGCGACGAAGCGGAAACCCTGACGGCGAAATCGTATTGGCCGTTCCCCACTTACGCGGACATTCTCTTTAGCGTAAGATAGTTTAGAAGGTGAGTTTTATGGTGATCGAGGAAATTACGGAACTGATAGAAAAAACGACGCAAAGTGAAGTTTTCGGCGTTTGGTTTTTGATCGGCGCGGCACTGGTCTTCTTTATGCAGGCGGGCTTCGCCATGGTGGAAACGGGCTTTACCCGCGCCAAAAACGCCGGCAACATCATTATGAAAAACCTGATGGACTTCTGCATCGGCACGGTGGTGTTTATCCTGCTCGGCTTTTCGCTGATGATGGCAGAAGATTATGTTTTGGGCTTCATCGGGATTCCGAACCTGCAGATTTTGACAGACTTCGGCGGATTTTTGAAAGGTGGCAGCGCGCCGTCGTTCGTATTCAACCTCGTATTTTGCGCCACCGCCGCGACCATCGTGTCCGGTGCCATGGCGGAACGAACGAAATTTCTCTCCTATTGCATCTATTCCGCCGTCATCTCGCTGTTTGTCTATCCGATCGAAGCCGGTTGGGTTTGGAATCCGCAGGGATGGCTCGTTCAGCTCGGGTTCCACGATTTTGCCGGTTCCGCCGCCATTCACTCCGTGGGCGGCGTGACGGCGCTCATCGGGGCGATCATGGTCGGTCCGCGACTGGGCAAATACTTAAAAGACGGTAAAAAAGTCAAAAAGGTCAACGCGATCCCCGGTCACTCCGTGACGCTCGGCGCGCTCGGATGCTTTATCCTCTGGTTCGGCTGGTATGGCTTCAACGGCGCCGCCGCGTGGGACGGCAATTCGCTCGCTTCGATCTTCGTCACCACGACGATCGCGCCCGCCGTCGCCACCTGCACCACGATGATCTTTACGTGGATCAAAAACGGCAAGCCCGACGT
>JAGCSD010000134.1 GCA_017964345.1 Clostridia bacterium | reverse complement strand
GGTTGTCATACAAAAACCTCCGAATAGAGAATATGCTTGTATTATACGCAAAAAGCGGTTTGCTGTCAAGCGTTACGCGTTGTGGAAACGAATGCGCGTAAGCGCTCCGAGCGCGGGTCGTCAAACACCTGTTCGGGCGTGCCCGCTTCCTCGATCCGTCCGTCCGCCATAAAGATCACGCGGTCGGACACTTCGCGGGCGAACTGCATTTCGTGCGTCACGACGATCATCGTCGAATCCGAGCCTTTTAAGGAACGGATGACGCGCAGGACTTCGCCCGTCAGTTCGGGATCGAGCGCGCTGGTCGGCTCGTCGAAGCACAGAATATCCGGCTTCATCGCCAGCGCCCGCGCGATCGCCACGCGTTGCTGCTGACCGCCGGACAGCGTGCCGGGATAGGCGTCCATACGATCGGCAAGTCCCACGCGGCGCAGGAGTTCTTCCGCGTCGCGGCGGCATTCTTCCACGCCTGTATGTTTGACCAAAAGCGGCGCTAACATAACATTTTTCAATACCGTATATTGCGGGAACAGGTTAAACTGCTGAAACACCAGTCCGAAATGCAGTCGCTTTTCCCTGAGCTCCGCTTCGCCCGGACGCTTTTTGTCGTCACCGGTATAGAGCGTCTGTCCGTTCACGGCGATCGTGCCGCCGGAGGCAAATTCCAAAAAATTCAGGCACCGCAGAAGCGTCGTTTTGCCGCTGCCGGATGAACCGATGATCGACAGGACCTCACCTTTTTCCAGCGAAAAACTGATATCTTTCAGCACTTCCAATTTGCCGAAGTGCTTTTGTAAATGATCGACCTCCAAAATCGGCATACGTCCGCCCCCTTTTAAGAAAAATACGACAGGCGTTTTTCCAGCCGGCCGAGCAGAATCGTCAGAAGTCCGCTGAAAAGCAGATAATACACGCCCGTAAAGAACAGCGGCCAGATCTGACCCGCTATGCCGTGCGAGCCCTTCAAAAACGCCTCGCCGGCAAAAATGAGTTCGGGGTAGGCGATGATGCGGGCAAGCGACGTATCTTTGACCAACGTGATGATCTCGTTGCTCATCGGCGGCACGATCCGCTTGATCATCTGTAAAAGCGTCACGCGGAAGAAGATCTGCCCCTTGGAAAGTCCCAAAACCTGTCCCGCTTCGGTCTGCCCGCGCGGCACGCCTTGAATGCCGCTGCGGTAAATCTCCGAAAAATAACAGGCATAGTTGAACACGAACGCCACCGCCGCCGCGGTAAACCGTCCGCCCGTATCGCTGCCCCAGATGTTCTTTTGCAAAACAAGACCGGGGAAATAGAAAATGATCAACAGTTGGATCATCAGAGGCGTGCCGCGAATGATCCATACCACCGTGCGGGAAAGCGCGCTTAGCGGCTTAAAACGCGACATGGAGCCGAACGCGATCAAAAGCCCCAGCGGGATCGCCCCGACGAGCGTAACCAAAAACAGCTTCAGCGACTGCCAGAAGCCGATGTTCAGCGCCTCAAAGACGGTGGGAAACTGCTCAAGAAAAGAAGAAAAGAAACCCGCCGGCACCATCATTGTCATAGTACATCATCCTTCGTCCGCAAAAGGGAAAGCGACCGGTCAAACCGACCGGCCGCCCGCTTTTGCTATTCAAATCTCAGTCGATCAGCGCCGCCTGCACGCCGTATTTTTCGGCAAGCTGCCGCATAAGACCGCTCTCTTTTGCCTCGGCAAAGAACGCGTTGAGCTCTGCGGCGAGGTCGGAACCCTGACGGAAGCCCACGCCGTACTCTTCACTGTTGAGCGAAATGGTATAGGTCAGATCCTCATACTGCGTACCTTCGCCGATCATGGCGGCAGCCATCAGCGAATCGATGATCGCCGCGTCGCTCGTGCCGGCGGCAACTTCCATCAGCGCGGTTGCCTGGTCCTGGACTTCCACAAAGTCAAACCCGTTTTCCTGTGCCTGGTCACGCCCGGTCGAACCTGCCTCAACAGCAAACTTCAAAGTCTTGCACGCGTCCACTGTCGTGATGTCCTCCGCTTTATCCTTGGAAACGACGACCACCTGCGCGTTGTTGCAATACGCTTGGCTGGTCTCCATCGCCGCCTTGACTTCGTCGTTGAGCGTCATGCCGTTCCATACGCAGTCAATGGATTTAGCGTTGAGTTCCATGACTTTTTTGCCCCACTCAATAACCACAAACTTCACGTCCACGCCGAGTTTTTCGGCAAACGCCTTTGCCATGTCTGCGTCAAAGCCGATCCATTCCTCGCCGTTCTCCTGATAATCCATCGGCGCGAAATCCGTAATACCGACGATCAGCGTGCCTTTTTCTTTGACGTACTCCATATCGGTTTGTGTTTTTTGCGGGCTATCGGTTTCCGTGTTCGGCGTGCATCCCGCCGCCAACGCGGTAAACAGAACCGCGGCAAGTAAAATCGCTACCCATTTTTTCATAAACGTACACTCCTTATAGCTCGCTTTATCAAACTAAAGCGATGAATTCGATTACATCTTACCGCATCTGTTGCGTTTTGTCAACTGTTTTTTGTGAAAACCGTTTTCTTTTTGCCCGTTTTATGATAAAATACAGGTGAAAACTGACGTTTCGGAAGAAGGAATGCACATGGACTACCGTTTCACCCCGGAAGCGGAGGCGCTGAAGCCCTCCGCGATCCGTGAAATCTTAAAACTCTCTTTTGCCCCGGGCGTGATCCCGTTTTCGGCGGGCAACCCCGCGCCGGAAGCGTTTCCCGCGGAAGCGGTCGCCGGCATAACGGCGCAAATCTTAGAAAAAACGCCCATTGCCGCCTTACAGTATTCCGTCACCGAGGGTTTTGAGCCTTTGCGGGAGGAACTGCTCGTCCGCGCCAAAGCCAAAGCCCTTGCGAACGAGCGTGACCGTATTCTTATCACCGCCGGAGCGCAGCAGGTGATGAGCCTTGCGTCCGCGGCGCTGGCGGGGCGCGGCGATACGATCCTATGTGAAAATCCCAGCTTTGTAGGCGCGATCAACGCTTTCAAGCTAACCGGCGCGCGCGTGGTCGGCGTCGATATGGAAGAGGACGGCTTGAACCTTAACAAGCTGGAAGACGCTCTGCGGCGCGAGGAAAACGTCAAGCTCCTGTATGTGATCCCGAACTTTCAAAACCCCACGGGCATCACGACTTCGGAAGAAAAGCGCCGCGCGCTGTACCGTTTAGCGCGGCAATACGATTTTCTGATCATAGAGGATGATCCTTACGGCGAACTGTATTTTCAGGGCGCGCCGCCCTGCCCGATCAAGAGCCTTGATACCGACGGACGCGTGATCTACGCCGGTTCGTTTTCCAAAGTGCTTTCGCCCGGTCTGCGCGTGGGCTGGTGTATAGCCGACGAAGCGCTGATCGCCAAATTCACGGCGCTCAAGCAAACGCAGGACGTTCACACCAATATCATGGCGCAGATGATCGCGCACCGTTTTCTGACCGCGTATCCGTTTGAAGAACACCTGACTTTTCTGCGCAAGCTTTACGCGCGCAAAGCGGCTCTCTGCCTTGGCGAGGCGGAAAGACACCTCGCGCCGGAGATCACGTTCACGCGCCCCGCGGGCGGACTGTTCGCCTGGTGCGCCCTGCCGGAGGGATACGACGATTTCCCCCTGCGCGCTCTGCGCGAAAAGCAGGTCGCCGTCGTGCCGGGCGGCGCGTTTCGCGTCCAACCGGCGGAACCGGAGCGATGCTTCCGCATCAATTTTTCCACGCCGACAGACGAGCAGATCGTGCGCGGCATGGAACGCTTGGGCGAACTGAAACGCGTCATGGCGCGAGGAAGGTAAGGTCATGCCGATCATTACGAAAATCGAGCGTCAGAAGCACCGGGACACGCGCGTTTCGGTCTTCGTGGACGATGAATACGCGTTTTCGCTTGCCGATGAGCTGATCCTGCAATACGACGTGCGCGTGAACAAAAACGTCAACGACCTGCCGCTGGAAGAGATGATGCGGGAGGACGAATACCGCCGCTGTTTCACCGCGGCGATGCGGCACTTGTCCCACGCGGACAAAAGCGAGCGGGAAATGCGGGACTTTCTGCGCCGAAAGGCATTTGAAGAAGCGACCGCCGAACGCGTTTTGGCACGGCTGAAAGAACTTTCCTATGTGGACGACGAGCAGTTGGCACGTCTGTACGCGGAGCGCGCGGACAGCTTGGGAAAGCAAGCGATCCGTGCCAAACTGCGTCAAAAAGGCGTGGCGGACGAGCTGATCCGATCCGTTTTAGAGGACATCAGCGACGAAAGTCAGTTAGAAGCCGCTCTTGAACTCGGGCAAAGACAAAAAAGTCGCTTAAAAGACGAGGATGTGCGCAAACAGAAACAAAAACTGGCAGGTTTTCTGGCGCGGCGCGGATTCGATTGGGAAACCGTAAAAACGGTGGTTGAACGGTTATGGGAGGACGAAGCATGAAGCCTGTCGTAACGGCAAGTGAAATGACAGCCGCGGAGCAAGCCGCGTTCGCGCGCGGACTTTCTCCGCGCGAAGCGATGGCGCGCGCCGGACAGGCGCTGTTCGAGCGCGCGAAACGGTTTTGCCGCGTTTTGGCGGTCTGCGGGTGCG
>JAGCSD010000133.1 GCA_017964345.1 Clostridia bacterium | reverse complement strand
TTTTTTCGGCTTTTTCGCATTTCATAAATGCCATGCGCGGAATGGTAAAATCCAGGAACGACGCCATATCGATCGTTTCGCACAGCTTGCCGGCAAGCACCACGTCACTGCCGGTGCAGTACAGCGCGCCCGCAATAGCGCCGGCGGAGCATCCGCAGACAAAATCGATCGGGATGCGCTCCTCTGAAAGCACCTCCAAAACTCCGAAATGCGCCACGCCGCGCGCGGCGCCGCCGCCGAGTGCCAATCCGACTTTTTTCATATCCGTTTTCATCCTTTCATAGAATCCATCGGTGATAGTATGATCCTGTTTCTGCTGATTCTTCTCTTGTGCCTCTTATTTCCGCAAACAGCGGTAGACGGTGCCAAGGAAGCCGTTACGCTGTGGGCGGAAAATGTTCTTCCGGTCCTTCTGCCTTTTTTTATCATCAGTAAAATGCTGTATTATCTCGGCGCGGCTGACCTCTTCGCGCGCCTGCTCCGCCCTGTCCTGCGTCTGCTGCGCATACCTTCCTACGCCGCTTTTCCTCTTGCCATGAGCCTGCTCTGCGGTTATCCGACCGGTGCGCGCATGGTAGGCGATATGGCGCGAAACGGCAATGTGGACGCGGACTATTTAGGCAATGTATGTTATTCCGCCGGACCGCTGTTTATGATCGGTTCCGTCGGAACGCTGATGCTTCACGATACGCGCGTCGGTTACGCATTGGCGATCATTCACTTATGCGCGTTGCTTATTTTTTCCCTTTTTCTCACGCCTAAACCGATGAAAACAAAAAAAATCGAATCCGCGCAGAGCGGCACGCTCGGGCAGGCGGTAAAAGAAAGCGCAGACAGTATCGTGTCCGTCTGCGGCTTTATGGTTTTGTTTTCACTTGTAAACCGCGCCCTGCTTTTGTGTTTGCCGCCTCTGCCGAATACGGTGAAAGGCTTGTTGACAGGCATAAACGAGTTTACCGCCGGTATTTCGCTGTTAAGCCAAACGAACGCCCTGCCCGCGATTTCGTTTCTGCTGTCGTTCGGCGGGCTGTGCGTCATCACGCAATGCCTGTCGTTTCTGAAAGGCATTGCCAAAGCACGGTTTATCCTGAACCGCTTTCTCTGCGGACTGATCGCCTGTTTACTGTGCGTACTGTATCAGATGTTCGGTCTGTCTGTGCCGATTGGATTAACGCTGGTAACAGTCTGTACCGTCACGCTTATGAAGCGAAAGCTCAATCCTTCTTTTCCGGAATGAAGTCCGCCGTATCCTGTGCGATCTGCTCCTGCAGGTCCTTTACGCGCGCGTTCAGTTCATCCAGTACGCCGACGGCGTAATTGCGGGCCGACAGCTTGACCTCCCGCGCGTTCTGTCGCGCCAGATCGACGATCTGCTTGGCTTCGTTCTCCGCTTGACGGGTGATCTCATGCTCCGCCACCATTTCCTCGGCATTCTTCTGCGCGGCGGCGATGCACTGTTTGGCCTCCTCCTCCGCGTCAATGAGGATCTGACGGCGCTCCTTCATGATGTTGCTGGCGCGTTCCAGCTCGGTGGGCAGACTCTCGCGCAGTTCATCCAGAATTTCAAGACAGGCATCGGCATCCACCGCGGATTTTTCGGAAAACAACCCTTTTTTGGTTTGCGAAAGCGCGTTTTCCAGTTGATCCAATAAATCATTGACGACGTTGTTCATGCTTGTTTCTCCTTATTCCTGCTTAATTTATTCTTGACCTCTTCAAAAATCTCCGGCGCGACCATGCGGCTGATGTCGCCTCCGTAGGACGCGATCTGCCGCACGATGCTGGAGCTTAAAAAGCTGTGTTCCCCGCTTGCCATCATAAAAACAGCTTCAAAGGACGGATCGAGTATCTGATTGAGCGTGACCCATTGCAATTCGTATTCGTAGTCGGAAATGGCGCGCAGACCGCGCACCGCCGCGGCGGCGCCGACACGGCGCATATAGTCTACCGTCAATCCGTCGAAATAATCCACCTGCACATTCGGAATATCCAAGACGCATCGGCGGATCAACTCTACCCGCTCCTCAGGCGAAAAATAACAGGCTTTTTCGTTATTGACCATGACCACCACGCACAGCGTATCGCACATTTTGGCGGCGCGGCGGATAATATCCAAATGCCCCAGCGTGATCGGATCGAAACTGCCGGGATAAATGAGCGTATTCATGCGTTATCTCCTATAAAAGTCAGACTGCGGCTGCCGTAACGGCGGCAAAGCGCTTGCGCGGGCAAGCCGGTGAGCGGCGTATCCGTCGCGTGTTCCAGCACCAGCAAGCCTCCGGGCGAAAGCAAAGGCAGCGCCAAAGCGGCAATCTCCTCGTACAATCCGGCGCGATACGGCGGATCGGCAAACAAGATATCGAACGTCTGTCCGCGGCGCGCAAGCGTGCCCAGAACAGTACGAAAATCCCCCTGTATAAACAAGGCGTCCGGGCAAAGCGGCAGCACATTCTGCTTGGCAAGGCGCACATCGACGTCCGCAAACAACACGGCGGCGCCGTTTGAAAGTGCCTCCAGCCCCATCTGCCCCGTACCGCAGAATAAATCCAGAAACGAGGAACCCGCCAAGCGCGGGCGCAGAATGTTGAACAGAGCTTCCTTCACCCGTGCCGAGGTCGGACGCACAGCGTCATCGGGCGGCGAGGCGATCCCTCTCCCCCTGAGGGTACCGCTTTGAACGCGTAAAACCGTCTTTTTCATTATCATATCACAAAACAGTTAAAAATTCAATAAAAAATTATGTATTCGGCTGATTTTTTGACAATTTCTTTGCTTTGAGCAACGCTTCCTTCAGCGAGTGCTGCGACGCGTGTCCCGCCAAATACGCAATACCGCTTGTCAGGATCACCGCACAGATCGGCACAAAAAACAGCGGCGCGCTGACCGCGTTGGGCGTGGTGATGTTCTGCAGAAAAGCGATCGCGGGCTGTGCGAAATCAATACTCAGCGCGGGATTGAACGACACGAACACAGACAGCGTCGGCGAATACGCCAAGAAAACGAGATACAGGATCACATACAATCCGTCGGCAGTCGCGCGAACGCCTTTTTCCCACCCGTGATAGGCGATCACCATGTACGCGAGCGTGAGAACCAACGCGGGGATCATGGCGATCACGCCGCAGAGAAAGCCTTTATACGGAGCGAACACATGGGTTTTTTCATCCTCCGTACCGCGTCCGAACGCATTGTTGGCAGTCATAAACAGATTGAAAAAAACGAACAACAGTCCGATCAGCATTTTGTAGATAAACGCAATGTCCGCTGAAAGCACCAGCATCATGCTGATAAACGCGATGACACCGGTCGCGACCTGCGTCAGAAACAGGCGAAAAGAAAATCGCAGTATACTTTTCATGGTTCTCCTCCCACGTATTTTTTCGGCACTCGCGGCAAAAACGACGTCAGAATTTCATAGGAAATCGTGCCGCATTGTTCAGCCAGTTCATCCGCGCCGATCGCGTCCATGCCTTGCGCTCCGATGAGAGTGACGGGCGTACCGGGCGCAACGTCCGGTATATCCGTAACATCCGCCATCATCAAATCCATACAGATATTCCCGACGAGCTTGGCGCGCCTGCCTCCGATAAGAACAGACGCGCGGTTGGACAGCGCGCGCTTATATCCGTCGCCATAACCGATCGCCAGCACCGCCACACGCATATCGCGCGGCGCGACAAATGTTCC
>JAGCSD010000132.1 GCA_017964345.1 Clostridia bacterium | reverse complement strand
TCGGCGGTATCGTCGGCTATGCGGAAAACTCCGCGCTTTCCTCCTGCCGCACGACGGGTATGCTGACCGCCAGCGGCGGCAGTACCGGAATGTATGCAGCGTGCGGCGGTCTGGCAGGTGTTTTGTCCGCTCTTTCCAATAAGACCTCTTCCCTTTCAGGATGCGCTTCCTCCGCGTCGCTCTCCGGTCATTGTGCCGGCAAAGGCGCGGCGGGAGGCTTGGTCGGCTATGCCATTTCACGGCGCGGCATTTCCTATATTACCATTGAGTCCTCTTACGCCGCCGCCACACAATCGGTCGTGGCAGGCAATACGCTGTTCAGCGGCGGACTTTTGGGAACGTATTTCATTCCTGCCGCTCGCGCCGCAAACGGCAGCCGACTGTTTATTCAAAACTGTTTCGCGCTCACCGACAGCACGGTCAGCGCGCCGACGCTGTTCAAAGGAGGCTTGCTCGGTAAGCATGCCTATAGCGCGTCTGCGATTGAGAACGCGTACTATTTCAATCTCTCCGGTGAAGCGCTCTCAGCGGTCAGTTCATCCGAATGCTACGGTTCGCTCGATCATGTTTACGCGCCCGAATCCTTTGTTGACGCGGCGGAACCCGACTACTTTGAAGGGTTTGATTTCTCTTCCGTTTGGCGGATCACGGGCGAATACCTCTACCCGCAGTTATCCGCTGTCGCGTTTGACGAGCAACTGCTTTCCCCCGCTTCCGGCACGCTGACCGTTACCGGCAGCGCGCTGGAAGGCGAAACGCTGACCGCGTCGTTTGATGCTCCCGCTCGCTTTACCTGGTTTGCAGACGAAGAACTGCGGGCGCAGGGCAAAACGTACACGGTCACGGACGCCGATTTCGGGCATACTTTGACGGTACAGGCGCGCCCCTACGGACTTGTGCGCGGAACGGTCGTTTCCGATCCTGTTTCCGTAACCTTTATCGCCTGCCTGTCTTCTTCCGCCTATCGGCTCGGCGAGGATATGATATCGCAGATCGCGCCGCAACCGTCTGTTTCGGCATTCGTTTCCGCTCTTCAGGGTTTGCCGGTCGCATACCGTGTGCAATACGCCGGCGAATCGCTGTCGGACGACGCCGTGATCCCCTCGCGCGCGGAACTCGTTTTCTCGGACAGTGCCGGTGAACACACGTTCACACTCTATGTGCGGGGCGATCTGAATGACGACGGCTTATCCGACGCGTCGGACGCGCGCATCCTGCGGCAGTTTCTCTTGACCGGACAGAACGCGCCCCCGCTTGCCTGTGCCGACTTTAACGACGACGGAAAAATCGACGTCAAGGATTCCGTCTTACTCAAACAAGCGCAATAAAACAGATGAAGCCGCTTTGCCGTAAAGGCAAAGCGGCTGTTCTATTTTGCTTTCTTTTTGCATAAAGTTTGGCAAGAAGGGAGCGAGGAGCTTGTATCAACTGTCCATCGAACAACGCGCCGTGGAGTTAGCGCAGTACATCACGCTGACGCGCGATACCGTGCGCGGCGCGGCACAGCATTTCGGAATCAGTAAAAGCACGGTCCATAAGGACGTCACACAACGGCTGGAGCATATTCATCCCGCGCTGTTTTCCAGCGTAAAAGAGATTTTAGAAGAACATAAGGATGAACGGCATATCCGCGGTGGGATCGCCACACGGGAAAAATACCGTTCCATCAAGGAAGCCAAGCTCAACGTTCCAGCTTCGCGATGATTTTATCCGCCTCGCCCGACGCCGCTGAAAAGACCACACGCGTACCTTCCTCCGTATGCTCCTGTTCCAGCACGCGGGCGTGCGCAAAGATATATGCCAGCACATCGCCGCGCGTATACGGCACCGTGACCGCGCGCTGCGCGCGTGTTTCCTTTAGAAGCGCCGCCACGGCACGCTTCAAGGCATCCAGTCCTTCCCCTGTCGCGGCAGAGATCGCTACCGAACCCGGTAGTGTCGGCAGATCGCCGGTCAACGCGTCGCATTTATTCAGCACAAGTAATGTGGGTATCTCGCCCGCGCCGATCTCTGACAGCACGCCTTCTACCGCTTCCATTTGGCAGAACATCTCCGGAGAGGACGCGTCACAGACATGCAAAAGCACATCGGCAAACACCGTTTCTTCCAGTGTAGATCGAAATGCTTCGACAAGCTGATGCGGCAATTTACGGATAAACCCGACGGTATCTGTCACACATATCGGCACATTTTTTTCTATTTCACAGCGACGCGTCAGCGGATCCAACGTAGCAAAAAGTTTGTCTTCACAAAAAACCTCGCCGCCGCACAGAGCCTTGAGCACAGTGCTTTTGCCGGCATTGGTATAGCCCACCAGCGCGATCTGCGGCAGTTCCTGCTTTTGGCGCTGTTTGCGCATCAGCCCGCGTCTTTCCGACAGCGCGCCAAGCTGCGTTTTCAATTCATACATCCGGCGATTGAGGCGACGGCGGTCTGTTTCGAGCTTTGCCTCGCCCGGTCCGCGCGTGCCGATCCCGCCGCCCAATCGGGAAAGCGCCTCTCCCGTTCCTTTTAATCGGGAAAGCCGATACCGGCACTGCGCCAGCTCCACTTGCATTTTCCCTTCACGCGTGGCGGCGCGCATCGCAAAAATATCGAGGATCAGCGCGGTACGATCCAGCACACGCACACCGAGCCCTTCCTCTAACGTATGCTGTTCCGAAGCCGTCAGCTCATCGTCATAAACCGCAAGCTGTATGTCCTTCTCCTGAGCGACAAGCGCCAGCTCCTTGATTTTGCCCGTACCGATCAGTCCGTCGCCGCGCCTTTGGATCGCTTTATAAACCGTTTCGCCCCCCGCGGTATCGGTCAAGCGTTCAAGCTCTTCCACCGATGCCGCCTCCGTGCCGATCAGCATCACGCGCTCCGCCTGTTTTGTCTGCTCGGTAAGCGTCACTCGCTTGATGCGCCTATCCGCCTCACGGACCTGTTCCAACCACGTGTCCTGCGGTATTGCATCCGGCTTAGCGGCGTAAGCGATCAAGTATCCCTCTTCATTGTCCCACAGCGTTGCCATGGAAACATCCGAAATACCTGTTTCCGTCACGCCGATAGCGCAAATGGCGTCAAAACGCAGTTTTTTCAGGCTTTGAATGTCGACCGAAGAAAGCCGGCCGTTGCCGCCGGGATGCGTATGCAGGCAACGCAAGCCCGAAAGCCGCTCCTCACTGCGACGCAATGTCAGTGCCGCCAAGTCCGCGCGATCGCTTTCGCCCACGTTCACATATTGTACGCGCCCGTCGCGCGAAACGTAAACGCACACTTCACGTTTTAACAGACGCGTCAGTTCCGCCATTTCCCGCGCCAGTGAAAAATCCAAAAATAATGACGGCTCCGTCGTAACCTCTGACAGACCGTCCACTCTCAGTTTCAGGGCATTGCCCATACGATTGCTGTTCACGCTGTTCCTCCTTGGGGGTACTTTATCATATTGTACCACAGCAGCGCGGATTCATCAATCCATTTTTATTGCTCAAACCGCTG
>JAGCSD010000131.1 GCA_017964345.1 Clostridia bacterium | reverse complement strand
GCACATCCAGGAGAACGCGCACGGTATCAAGCGACGTAAAGATCGTCACGTTGTTTTCCGTTGCCAGCCGGCGGATCTTCTGCCCGTCGCTTTCTTCCCTGAGGGCGCCGATGTCGCGCGTGTTGATGACATAGGCGATATGTCCCTGCCGGATCGCTTCGGGGATCTCCTGCTCGTCGTCGCTGATCTTTTTGAGAATATGCGTGCGGATGCCGTTGGCTTTCAGGAACAGCGCCGTGCCTTTGGTAGCTTCGATATTGAAGCCGAGATTGTAGAACCGGCGGATCAGCGGCAGCGCCTCGTCCTTGTCCTTGTCGGCGACGGTCACGAACACCGTGCCGTAGTTTTGCAGACGCATTCCCGCCGCCTGAAGCGCTTTATACAGCGCGCGGTTGAGCTTGTCGTCATAGCCGATCGCCTCGCCCGTAGATTTCATTTCCGGCGACAGATACGCGTCAAGCCCCTTGATTTTGTTGAACGAAAACACCGGCACCTTGACGTAAAAACGCTTTTTCTCTTCCGGGTAGAGGTCAAAAATGCCCTGTTCCTTTAATGACTTGCCCAAAATGACCTCGGTGGCGATATCCGCGAGCGAATACCCCGTCGCCTTGGAAAGAAACGGTACCGTGCGGGAAGAACGAGGATTGACTTCGATGATATAGACGTTTTCCTTGTCGTCCACGATGAACTGGATGTTATAAAGTCCGACGATCCCGATGCCTAATCCTAACTTTCTGGCGTACCCGAGGATAATGCCTTTTACGCGGTCGGAAATGCTGAACGGCGGATAAACGCTGATGGAATCGCCCGAGTGGATGCCGGTGCGCTCTACTAACTCCATGATGCCCGGCACAAACACGTCACGTCCGTCGCAGATGGCGTCGACCTCCACTTCCTTTCCCTGAATATAATGATCTACCAGGACCGGCTTATCCTGGTCGATCTCCACCGCGGTTTTCAAGTACTGCCGCAGTTGTTCTTCATTTGCGACGATCTGCATGGCTCTGCCGCCTAACACGAACGAAGGACGCACCAGCACCGGGTAGCCGATTTCTTCTGCGACGCGCACGCCGTCCTCAATACGCGTGACCGCCTCGCCTTTCGGTTGGGGAATGGATAGTTGTTCGAGTATCTTTTCAAAGCTGTCGCGGTTTTCCGCCTTTTCGATGGCGGCACAGTCGGTGCCGATGATCTTCACACCCCGCTCCATCAGCGGCAGCGCCAAGTTGATAGCCGTCTGTCCGCCCAAAGAAGCGATCACGCCCTCGGGTTCTTCAAAATCGATCACCGCCATCACATCCTCGGGGGTTAACGGCTCAAAGTAGAGTTTATCGGCGGTGGTGTAGTCGGTGGAAACGGTTTCGGGGTTGTTGTTCAGAATGATCGCTTCATACCCCGCGCGCTTGATCGTCTGTACCGCGTGTACGGTGGAATAATCAAACTCCACGCCCTGCCCGATGCGGATCGGACCGGCTCCCAACACGACGATTTTTTTCTTTCCCGTTTTGCGGGAATCGTTTTGCCCGGTGTAAGACGAATACAGATAGGCGATATACTGCCCCGTATGAAGCGTGTCCACCATGCGGAAGACCGGCGTGATGCCGTTTTCTTTGCGCAAACGGTACAATTCGGTTTCCGGACAACGCCAAAGAGAAGCGATGCAGGCGTCGGAAAAGCCCATGACCTTGGCACGGTGCAGAAGGGCGAGATGAAAAGGGTTTGCCCGCAGACTTTCTTCCATTTCCACAATGCGCCGGAAAGATTCGAGAAACAATTCCGTAATGCCGGTCAGCCCGTGCAGTTTTTCCACGGAAACACCGCGGCGGAGCAGTTCAAAGATCGCGTAGATGTTGTCCGCGCGGAACGAGGCGACCTCGTCGCAAAGCTGTTGTGCGGTGTAGGAGTCAAATTTGGCAAGGTGAAAGTGGACCACGCCCGTTTCTAAAGAGCGGACGGATTTTAACAGGCATTCCTCCAAGGTGGAACCGATACCCATGACCTCGCCGGTCGCCTTCATCTGCGTGCCGAGTGTGGTGGGCGCGCCGGTGAATTTATCAAACGGAAAGCGCGGGAATTTGGCGACCACATAGTCAAGCCGGGGCTCGATCGCCGCCGTGCCGCCCGCGACGGGGATCTCCTCTAACAGCATTCCCATGGCGATCTTGGCGGTCACGCGCGCGATCGGATAGCCGCTGGCTTTGCTGGCAAGCGCCGAGGACCGCGACACACGGGGATTCACTTCTATTAAGAAGTATTCGCTGTTGGAAGGATTCAGCGCAAACTGTACGTTGCACCCGCCCTCGATCTTCAGGGCGCGGATGATCTTCAGCGCGCTGGCGGTCAGCATGGCAAGGTCGTGTTCATGGAGGGACAGGATCGGCGCCACTACAATGGAATCACCCGTATGCACGCCCACGGGATCGACGTTTTCCATACCGCAGATCGTAATCGCGTGATCGGATGCGTCGCGCATAACCTCAAATTCAATTTCCTTATAGCCCTTTACGCTTTTTTCCACCAACACTTGATGCACCGGTGACAGGCGGAAAGCGTTGACGCCGATCTCCTCTAATTCCTCCGGCGTATCGGCAAAACCGCCGCCCGTTCCGCCGAGCGTGAACGCGGGACGCAGAACGACCGGATAACCGATCTCCCGCGCCGCCGCGCGCGCTTCTTCGAGCGAATAAGTGATGCGGGAGGGGATGACCGGTTCGCCGATCGAAAGGCATAATTCTTTGAATAATTCACGGTCTTCCGCCTTTTCAATGCTTTCGCTCGACGTCCCGAGGAGTCGCGTGCCGCATTCTTTCAGAACGCCTTTCTTTTCAAGCTGCATGGCGAGATTCAGACCCGTCTGCCCGCCGATGCCCGGCACAATGGCGTCCGGGCGCTCAAAGCGCAGGATCTTGGCGATATACTCCAGCGTCAGCGGTTCCATATAGACTTTATCGGCAATTGAGGTGTCCGTCATGATCGTGGCGGGATTGGAATTACACAGAATGACCTCGTAACCTTCTTCTTTCAGAGCCAGACACGCCTGCGTGCCGGCATAGTCGAATTCCGCCGCCTGCCCGATGACAATCGGACCGGAGCCGATGATCAGCACCTTTTTTACATCTGTTCGTTTTGCCATTTATTTTTCCTCCTGTTTGGCTTGGTATACGATTTTGTTATCACAAACGGTCAGATAACACACGCCGCAGAGCGTTTCCCCCGCGTAAGGCGTGGCACGTCCGCGCGAAAGAAACCGCGCAGGCTCCACCTGAAACGTTTCGTCAAGGCGCCAAAGTGAAAAATCCTCTGTTTCCGGCAGAGAAAACCGTCGGCGCGGCGCGAACGCAAGCAGATCAATCAGTTTTTTAAGCGTCAGTACGTTTTCTTTGACAAGGCGCGTGTACAGTACGGAAAACGCGGTTTCGAGTCCCACGATGCCAAACGCGCTGCCGGCAAGCCCTTTCGCTTTTTCTTCCTCAGCGTGCGGCGCGTGATCGGTGGCGATCATATCAATGGTACCGTCGCACACGCCCTCGATCAGCGCAAGGCGATCCTCGCGTGCGCGCAGAGGGGGGTTCATCTTAAAGCGTCCGTCCTCTTGCAGGTCGTTTTCGTCCAACGTCAGATAGTGCGGCGCCGTTTCACAGGATACGTCGATGCCGTCTTTTTTGGCTTGACGAATCAGATCGACACTTTCCTTGCAGGAAATATGACAAACGTGATAGCCGCACCCGGTTTCTTTAGCGAGAAGCAGGTCGCGTTCGAGCTGTTTCCATTCGCTTTCGCTGCAAATGCCTTTGTGCTTGCGCGTATGCGCGTATACGCCGTCATGAACGTATCCGCCGCGCAGGAGGGTGTTGTCCTCGCAGTGCGCCGCGATCAGCTTGTTCAGGGCTTTGGCGCGAACAAAAGCCTCTTTCATTTTTTCGCGGCTCTGTACGCCGCGTCCGTCGTCGGAAAAGGCGACCACATAAGGCGCCAGCGCCGCCATGTCCGCCAGGACCTCGCCTTTTTCGTCTACCGTGATGGCGCCGTAGGGATGCACGTGTACACAGGCGTCGCGGTCGATCAGCGTCTGCTGTTCTTTCAAACGGGCAAGCGAATCGGGCACGGGGTTTACGTTGGGCATGGTGCAGACGTCGGTATATCCACCGTGCGCCGCGGCTCTGCAGCCGGAAAAAATAGTTTCCTTATACGAAAAACCCGGCTCGCGAAAATGAACGTGTACATCGCAGAAACCGGGAATCAAAACATATTCATAAGAGGAAGGCAGAAGCGAAAGAAGCGACTGCGCCTTTTTCGGAAAAAAGCCGGGATAAACCGGAGAAATCACTGCCATGTATAAACTCCTTTCAAAAAACGGAAGAAAACGAACTTTTCAGGTAATATAAACCGCCGTTTCGCCGTCTATGGCATTCATCATCACGCGCACCTTTTCGCTTTGCGCGGTCGGCACGTTTTTTCCCACATAGTCCGCGCGGATCGGCAGTTCCCGATGCCCGCGGTCAACCAGTACGGCGAGCTGCACCGACTGCGGACGTCCGGCGGCAAATACCGCTTCCATAGCGGCGCGGGCGGTGCGTCCGGTGTAGAGCACGTCGTCAATAATGATGACGCGCATACCCGTGATATCGCAGGGAAAGTGACATTCGCCCGCCAGCTCTTCCTTGGCGGCGTCGGACAGATCGTCCCGGTGGCGTGTGATATCGAGATATCCTACCGGCACGGCGGTTTCTTCAAAGCGGCGGATATTGTCCGCCAGCATATCCGCCAGCGGCATTCCGCGGCGTTTGACGCCAAGCAGGCAGATATTCTCCACGCCGTGGTTGCGCTCAATGATTTCATGCGTAATACGCGCCATGGCACGGCGAACCGCCAACTCATCCATGATTTTCGCTTTGGGATTCATGATGATCACCTCAAAAAAACCTGCCGGGAAACACCGGCAGGACAAACGAAAACCATATATGATCGCTCTTGCCGGCATCACGGTGCCGTTCTTAAAGACCGTCTTTATTATAACCGCATCCGGCGGACTTGTCAACCGCTTTCTTGCATCTTTGTATCCTATTTTCGGAAACAGCGCCCGTTACCGGTCAAAACTATCCGTCACGGTATACGCGCAAGGCAGGCGTGCCGGGGAGCGGCGCGGTATTCTCGTTTATGTCAGCAGTTTTTCTACAGAATCTATGACCGCCGCGCTTAATCTTTGCTTCCCCGGAGTATGAATCGCACGGTCAATATCAGAAACGTTTGACAGAATATATTCGCTTTTGACCGGGCTGTCTGCTCCAAGGATCATAGCGTAACCGTCCACCCAAACCGAAACGCCGTAATAATCCAGATATTTCGCTAAAATATATACTTCTCTTTTTACCTGTCTGATCGGATTCTTGACCGTTTTACAGTAAGCGTTTCCGCCCTCGCTGATATGGATCTTTGTCCATTCATACTCGTCTTCCGAACCGGAAAGGCGTCCGCTGTAATTTTTGACTTCAATAACAAAAACTCCGAATTTATTAACGATCACATCGTCCAGTTCCGCCCGTCGGTTTTCATAAGAAACGGAAACATTGGTAAACAGGGCGTCATCTTCACGCAAAGCCGATCGAATGAGCCTCTCGGCGGCGCGCTCGCCTCTCCGTCCGACCGCCCTTTGAGGCGGTTCGATCGTAAAATCATCGGGATCCCCGGATCTCGAGGCGGCAACGGCGATCACTATAAGGAGAATGATCAGCCCTATTGCCCCTATTATCAGAAACTCCATATCATCACGTTGACTTTCTCACCGGATCCTGGCGCGAACGCGTCGGGTACCGCTATATAAAAGGCGTCAGCTCACGCAGGGAAAAGCCGAGCATATCGCAGGACGTCAGCAAATACGTCACGCCGTTTTGCACCGTCGGCTCGGCCTCAAGCGCGGGCACGCCGTGCAGATGCCCGTACACACACAAGGACGCGCCCGCTTCTTCAAGGAGCGGGCAGAAAGAGGAAAAATGCGTATGCGCCAGCACCGGCGGATAGTGAAGCATCACGATCAGCCGGCTGTGTTCATCCATGAGCCGTTTCGCGGCGGACAGCGTCAGATCCAGCCGGATCGTTTCCCGCGCGAAGATATTGATGTCTTCCTCCGCGCCGCTTTCCATCCAGCCGCGCGTGCCGGCAAATACGAAGTTGCCGACGCGCAGCGCGTCGTTTTGCAAAACGAACATCGATTTCGGCAGCGCGGCGCGCACCTTGGTGACACTGCTCCACCAAAAATCGTGGTTGCCGCGCGTCAGAATTTTGGTGCCCGGCAGTTCGCCGATGGCGTTCAGATCGTCCCGCGCGTCCTTCAAGTGCATCGCCCAGGAAATGTCGCCCGCGATCAGCACGACGTCGTCTTCGGTCACGCGCGACCGCCAATCCGCCCGGATCCTGTCCCAGTGCCCCTGCCACGAGGAACCGAACCGGTCCATC